>NZ_JBIAGU010000052.1:0-33968 GCF_042869935.1 Kitasatospora sp. NPDC006697 | reverse complement strand
CCCGCTCGGTGGTTATGTTTTGGGGGCGGTTTGCGGGGCTGGGGTGGCCCCCACCTTGGGGGGGGGGGGCGGGGGGTGGGGGGGGGGGGTGGGGGCGCGGGGGGGGGGGGGGGCCGGGCCCCCCCCCCCCCCGACGAGGTCGGTCAGGACTGGGTGAGGGTGATGTCGTCGCAGTAGCCGTACCCGGTGCCGCTGTGGGCGTAGCAGTAGACAGTGGCGGTGGTCGCGGTCGGGCCGGTGGTGAAGGTGGCGCTGCCGGCGGCGTAGGAGGTGGTGGTGAAGCTGGCGTGGACGCTGGAGCCGAGGCTGTCGTACAGCTTGGCACCGAGCGAGAGTTGGTTGCCGGTGGCCGATACCTTGCCCCAACCAGCCAGCGTGTACGTGGTGTTGGGTTTCACGGTGACGATCTGCTCGGCTCCGGCCGCGGACGGGCCGACCCGGACCGCGTAGTTGCCGCTGTGGGCGTTGGCGCTGTCGACCGTGACGCCGCCGTAGGAGGTCCAGGGGCTGAGCGCGCCGCTCTCGAACCCGGCGTTGCGAACCGGGTTGGTCGGGGAGCAGCTTCCGTCGGCGAAGGAACTCGCCTGCTGGAAGCCGATGTCGGGGCGGCAGACCTGCGGGACGGCGGTGCCGAAGTAGTCCTGGCCACCGTTGTCGCCGACCACCGCGCCGTTGCCGCGGGCCGGCGAGCCGGTGCCCAGTGTGTAGCCGGACGCAGTGGTGGCGCCGGGGCTGCTGAGCTCGGGGTCGGCGGTGACCTTCTCCGGGTCGGTGGGCTCGTTGGCCGGGTGGTGGCCGTAGAAGGCGTTGGCGTCCCAGCTGAACTCGGCCGGCTGGTAGGTGCTGCTGCCGAAGCCGGTGTAGCCGCCGCTGCCGAGGTTGTAGAAGAGGTTGCCGGTCAGCGCCGTGATCGAGGTCCCGGTGCCCTGCTGGATGATCGCGGTGGTCGAACCCGCGGGCAGGTAGGCGGTGTTGTTGTACATGTGGGCGTTCTCCTCGCCCACGGCGAAGAGCCACCGACTGCCGTCGTCGACGCTCAGGTTGTAGCGGACCACCGTGCCGGTGGTGCTGGAGCCGGCGCCGCAGGCACCGCAGAACAGCATGAAGCCGCCCTGGTTGTCGTGGCTGTAGTTGTACTGGAAGAGCGCGTTGGTGTTGGAGTAGTCGGAGTCGAAAGCCATGCCGTCGTTGCTGTCGGAGAGCCGGTTGACGTGGTGGACCTCGTTGTACTGGATCGTGGTGGAGTCCGAGTTGATGGTCCATAGGCCGGCGTTAGAGCCCATCGGGTGCACCGCCACGTCGTGGACGGTGTTGTGCTCGACCAGCGCGTGGTCGGCCACCCGGATCACGATGCCGTCGCCGCCGGTGCCGCTGACCGTGTTGCCACGGAAGACCACCCGGGTGTTGGCCCGCCAGTTGACGGTGGTGCCGCAACCGTCGCCGGTGCCGTAGGCGGGGCGGCACATCCAGGTCGAGCGGGTGGTCAGGCCCTCGCGGTCGACGTTGGCGATCTGCGAGTTCTGCACCACCACGTCGTCGAAGTTGGTCGGGGTGGTGGTGCCGCTGACCCGGAACTGGATGCCGTTGCTGTACTTGGTGGCGTCGCCGTTCACGTCGTGCACGTAGACGTCGTCGACGAGGTAGTGACTGCCGACACCGCCGGGCAGGTCGGCCAACTCGACGAGCAGGCCATTGCGTTCGCGCTTGGCTGCGGAGCTGTCAGGGAATGTGATCTCCAGCTCGTGGATCTCCCACTGCTGGACGTTGTAGAGGTGCACGGCCGCGTTGCTGGTGCCGGTCGGGTCGCCGATGACGACCGGACGGGCGGTGCCGGTGCCGTAGCCGGCCAGCGTGATCGGCGAGCCGGGGGTGCCGGAGCCCTGCGGCTGGAGCGTGCCGTGGCAGGTGGCGCCACGCTTGAGCAGTAGCTGGTCGCCGGGCTGGAAGAGGCGGGAGTTGGCGTCCGCCAGGCTGTTCCACGGGGCGGCGGCGGTGCCGTTGCCGTCGGTGCCGGCGGAACAGTCCAAGTAGTAGGCGGTGGGGGTGGCGGCCGTGGCGTGCACGGCCGGGAGGACGAGTCCCGCGGCGGCGAGCAGCGCGAGGACGCCCCGGCGCAGACCGGAGGAGGGGCGCATGGGTTCCCCAAAGGGACGGAGGGGTTGAGGTGGGGGGTGAATCTGGGCGAGAATCTAGGTCGATCGCTCTAACTGGTCAACGATCTGGCGAAAATCGATCGGATGTCGAGCAGATGATCGAATATGATCAGCCTGATCGACCGGGAAGGGCGGGTGCCTGGGGCGGCGGCGACCGCGCCGGTGACGTCCAGGCCGATCCGGTCGGGGCTGCTGGTGACCGTGCCGGTCCCGAGCGCCGTGGTGCGGGCGGGGGCGGTGTTCCAGGTGACGCCGCTCTCGGTCCAGGTGTCGGAGGTGGTGGCCAAGGCCTGCAGCGTGGTCTGGCTGCCGCCGAAGTCCTGCACGTTGCCGTACAGCGACTCACGGTTGTAGCCGCTGCCGGTGTTGCTGGCGTTCTTCACCACCATGGTGATGGTGCGGGCGTAGGATTCGTCGCGGGCGTAACTGCTGGCGGTGGCGGGGAGTTGGATGCCGGCACTGGTGGCGGGGTGGTGCCGGTGGTGCTGAAGGTGGCGGTCAGGCTCGCGCCGCGGGTGTCGCCGGTGTCGGCGAGCAGGACCACCTGGCCGGTGGTGCTGAGCAGCTGGTCTACTCAGCTTCTTCTGCTTCTGAGGGAATGGTCCAACGCAGCAGGGTGGTGGTGCCACGCTGTTCCAGAGTGACCGCGTAGACCTGACCCCGGGCTCGCTCGCCGTGGTGGCGCATGGAGTGGTCGCCCGGATCCCAGCCCAGCCCGAGGACCTGGCATCCATCGATCTCGATCTGACCGGCGAGCAGAGGGTGGGTCAGGCCGGCCCGCTCCAGCAGGTGGAAGTGGGTGTGTGCATCCACGGAGACCACCAATCCACTGCGGGGCCCTCCCGTAAGCCAACTCTGAAGCCGGCCGGCGAGCTCGTCAGCTTCGGCCAGTGGAAGGTCGAGCCGCCCGTAAGGGCCCTGCCCGCCGTACTGGCGTGTCCGTTCGCCGCCGAAGTGGGCGTGGGCGTCCTCCTCGTACTTCCCCCAGTACCTGACGTCGGCGAGTCCGTCGATCGACCGGCCCGACAGCCCGACGAACGAGTCGAGGGCGCGGGCGTCCCCGAGGACCATGCCGCACCGGTCGACCGGCAGGTCGCCGAGCCGGATCGGACCTCCGTCGGGGGCGCCCGGCCAAGACAGGCCGAGGTCGACTTCCAGGACCGTCACCACCGGTCCGTCGTACGACTCTCCGGTTTCGGCGCGCACCTCCAGCGGCCGGTCGGCAGCAACCGGAACCGCGACCGCCTCGCACGACCAGTCTCGGCTCGGACCGTCCACAGGTTCGTGCAGATGGCCACCACCGTGCCTCGCTGCGGCCATCGCCCGTACTGACAGCGGGTCGCCGAGTTCGGACCACTGATCGATCCAGCCGGCCATGCCCAGCACCAGCACACCGGACGGCGCGGTGACGACTCCCAGGTCGACAAAGGTCTCACTCATCCGCCGATTCAATCAGAGTGGACTGTCACTGACAGCGACGGGCATCGCGACAGCCGACTGTCGGCCTGGGCCGCTGCGCCGGGACTCCCCCGGCGCAGCGGGGCGAAGATGAGCTGTCACGAACACCGCCCTCCAGGGGACGGCGCAGCCGGTGCGGTGCCGGGGCGCTCCAGGGGTCTGGCCTGGGCGGGCGAGGTGGGGCGGCGGGTCGGCAGGCGCCGACAACTTCCCTGTGTCACCCCTGTTGGCGCGGAGGCGGGTTGCCGGGCAGTTCCGGCGAGCCGGCCGGGGCCCGGGCGGCGCAGCGCAGTGCCGCCCGGGTCCGCGCCTACCGTGGCGGGCCCAGCGCCGGCCGCCCGCCGCGCCAGCAGCCCGCGCTGCCGACGGACCCGCCGACGAGAACCGGCGCCCCCTCCGCGGCGGCCCCGCCCCGTCTCTCGCCCGCCGAGCCGAGCGGCGAGGAGCCGCTGTGCGGGGCTCTGACGGGCTGTCAGACGCCCTCCGGGCGGACCGCCGTCTGCGGGAGCGGCAACGGGCCTGGGCCGTGCGGACCGGGCAGCACCCGCTCCCGTGCCTTCTTCCTGGCCGGCCGGGGCCTGGTAGGGCCCGGCGCGGCGGGGGCAAGCTCACCCCGGAGCAGCGCGGCCGGCTGACCGCGCTCGGGGTGGCGCTGTAGAAGCGCCTGACGGCTACCGGACGGCTCGCTCCGCTCGCCCCACTCGGACCCCGGGAGGGGCGGGATTCGCGAGGTCCGTGTGATGGGAGGTCGGGCCGGGGTCAGTCGGCGGCCCTGGCAAGGTTCTCGGCGTGGCGGCGGCGACTGGCCGCGGTGACGGGGGCGCGTTCCAGGGCCGTCGTGCAGTCCGGGATGGCGGGATGAGCTTGGCGAACAACTCCGCCGCCAGAGAGTGCTGGCCCCTCATGCTGACGTTGTAGGCGTGGGGAAAGCGGGCGGTCAACGTGGTGGGGTTGTCGGGTCCCAGCCCCTTCGTACAGTCCGCGACGACGTCGGCAAGCAATTCTGCCGCCCGGCGCGCCGACCGAGGCTGTAGGCGTGGGAAGGGTGGTCCCCGGGTGTGGCGGGGGCCGCAAGGTTGCGCAGTGCGTCGCCGCGGCTGATGGGTGGGGAAGCGGCGCGCGGGCTCAGCTGCCGAAGACCTGGGTGAGGTGGGCCGCCAGTTCCCGGGCGGTCGGCGGGTGGATGCGGGCACCCAGGTAGCCGTCCGGGCGAACCACGAACGCCGTGCGGGCGTGCACTGCGTAGATCCGGGCGAAGTCGCCTGCGGCGTCGCGGTACGCAGGTGGTGGCGGTGCGTCGGATCGGGCATCGGCGGCGAGGATCACGCACGCGCTCATGTGGCCGGACGCCAGTTCTTCTGCGGCAGAGAGGAATTCGGTAGCCCACTCGCCGCCGTCCGAGTACAGCAGCAGTACGTGGTCGCGGTTGCGCAGCAGGTCGTACAGGCGTTGCGGGCGGCTCGCGATGGGGTGGGTGAGGCCGCCGCAGTCCGGGGCGCGCTCGCCGGGCTGCGGGCCCTGGGCGGCGGCGTCCGGGCGGGCGACGATGGGGCTGCCGGGGTAGGCGATGAGCAGTTGGGCCTCGCGCAGCAGCAGGGTCGCTGGGTCCTCGGGGTCGGCCTGGACTCCGTGGGCGGCGTGCCGCACGGTGCGGCCGACGACTTCCGCGGCGACCAGTCGGCGTTCGGCGTCGTAGCTGGCGAGCAGGTGCGGGTGGGCGGTGCCCCGGACGGCGAGGGACAGTTTCCAAGCCAGGTTGTAGGCGTCCTGGATGCCGGTGTTCATGCCCTGGGCACCGGTGGGCGGGTGGATGTGCGCGGCATCCCCGGCGATGAGGACCCGGCCCTCGCCGTACCGGTCCACCAGCCGGTGGCTGATCCGGAACACCGAGGACCAGCGCAGGGCCGACGCGGTGGTCGGCTGCGGCGACAATCGGTCCAGGACCGCCTGGACGTCCGGCAGGGCGGGCAGCTGGCCGTCTTCCTCCAGGCCGTGCGCCACGCCTGCGGGCTGCTCGGCCCCGCGGGCCCGGGAGAGTGCGGGCGGTACCGTCATCGACATCCGGTACCGCTTGCGGCCGGGTAGCGGGATGCAGACCAGCAGGTCGTCGACCGTGCCGTCGGCGGCCTGGTGCATGGCGCGGACGCTGTAGCCGGGCGGCAGCTCCCAGTCGACCTCGACGTCGGCCAGCATGTACTCCTCGGGGAAGGCGCCGCCCTCGAAGGCGAGTCCGAGCTGCTTGCGGACCAGGCTGTGTGCGCCGTCGCAGCCCACCAGGAACCGTGAACGCACCTCCTCCTGTCCCGCCCCGGCGCCTCCGGCGGAGGAGACCAGCCGGCTGGTGACCCCACCGGCGTCCTGGCTGAACGACACCAGCTCCACGCCGCGCTCGACGGCGGTTCCGAAGCGGCCCAGGAACTCGTCGAGGATGCGCTCGGTCTCGTACTGCGGCAGCGCGGCGAAGCCGTACGGCACCTCGGGCGGCAAGGCGAGGTCGATCCGGGCCTGCTCCGCGCCGTCGACGTAGGTCAGCTGCCCGCGCATCGGGACGGCTGCCTCCAGCGCCTCCCGCACCAGCCCCATCCGGTCCCAGATCTCCAGGGTGCGCGGCTGGACGCCCACGGCCTTCGCGAACGGTGCCCTGACCGGCAGCCGGTCGACGATGCGGCAGGCGACCCCGCGCCGCCTCAGCTCCACGGCGGCGGTCAGCCCCACCGGGCCCGCGCCCACGACGAGTACGTCCACTGTGGCGGTGCGTGTCACTGATGGCTCCCTGAGACGGCCCCGCTTCCAGCGTCACCCCGCCGCGCCCCGCCCCGCCACCGCGCGGGACGGCCTTCAGAACGGGAACCGGACCAGTTTCATGGCCATCTCCATAGCCGGTACGGACGGACGATCGAGCGGGGAACGGCCGCGGTGGGGGTGGCGGACGCGGTGTCGGTTTGCTGGCGGCAGGTCAGCTCAGAATGCCCGGGGAGAACAGAACGCACCCGAACAGGTTGCAAGTCGTATTCGTGGGCTGTGCGGGTGATGGGATGTGGGTAGGAGCACGGCTGCGGATCGAGCGGGTCGCCTGCTGGGGGGCCGGCGCAAGTCGATGCAGCCCATGGCCGAGCGGCTGGGCGTCGACCATCAGCGGTTGCAGCAGTTCATGACGTCCTCGGCCTGGCCGGTCGAGGACGACTTCGAGGCCGGCCATGCGAGCCCGCGTTGACTGACCGGTGGCATAGGTCACCAGCGTGACGTCCCGGGCCGCCAGCGGCTGGATCGCGAGCGCCCGGTCGATGATCTCGTCATCCACCTCCGGCAGGGGAACGTGACCGCGCCGGTTGAGCAGCACCTCGATGTCGATCTCTGGCGTGGGAAGGCCGCCGTGGTTCAGCGGCGAGAAGTCGTCATCCCGCAGCCGACAGCGCCCGGATCCGTCGAGGATGCGGTCCAACACGGCGAGGGTGTAGCGGGCGCGCCAGCGGGCGGGCTCCTTGCCGGATTCCTTGAGACGGTCGAGCTCGTCCACCACGGCGATCGGGATGACCAGGTGCAGGCGTGGCTGTTCGCCACGCTCGATGCTCGGGGCCGCGTCCAGCTGACGATCATCGCCTTCGAGGCAGGACTGGTGCCGCGTAGACGGTAGGGCGGGAGGAGAGGAACGACGACCGAGGGTCGCGCCACCTCAAGGTGGTGGGTGGGGGTGCCGGCCCGCGCCGGATGATCGTCGACGCCGGTACGATGCGCTCGCCGCTCGTGACAGGCGGATCGAATCGGGGGGCGGACCATGAGCGTGGACGGCGGGACGGGGACCGAGGCAGCGGAGCGGCGCTCGCTGCTCGACCATGCGGCCCGGGCCGCGTCGGCGGGGCGGCAGGCCGTGGTGCGGGGCACCAGGAACGCCGCCCGGGGGGAGTGGGCGCTCACAGCGCTCACCACGGTCAAACCGCCGGCGGTTCCGGCCGCCGAGCCGTGGCGGATGTCGATCGGCGTGCTGCTCGGGCGCCACCCGAAGACGCCTGCCCTGGCGCACAAGGCGCTCGGCCTGCTGGACCGGTTCGGTGCCGTGCAGGTGGGTCCGGCGGGCGTGGGTTTCGACGGGGAGGAGATCCCCTGGGAGAAGGTCGTCGAGATCCGCACCCGCAACGCCTTCGAGGTGCTGACCATCCAGGCGCTGGAGCAGGAGGTCGACCGGCTGCGGCAGCTGTTTCCCCCGGTTCCGGGCCGCAAGTGGGTGGTCACCAAGGCTGCCGAGGCGATCGCCACCCTCGTGCTGGCCGCGCTGGAACGCGGTTCGGTCGACCAGCGGCTCGACGAACTCGTCGTACCGGTCGAGGTCGTCCACAAGGGCCTGCTCGGCCGGCAGCGCGTGCAGCTGGGCGGTCTGTTCGCCGCCGCGACGCTGGCCGTGGTCGACCCGGCGGCGAGGAGCATCGTCGAGAGCGCCCGGCAGCGCGGCGTCCCCGTCACGGCGGCGAAGCCGCTGGCGGTCACCACCCCGGATCACGCCCTACGGGTGGAGATCCTGCGGGAGCGCACCGACGCGATGGCCGCGCGCCTCGCCCGACTGCAGAGCGACTCCGAGGCCGACTGACGCCCCGTAGGAACCGGGCGGGACCGCGGCCCGCACGGTGTGCCCGGGGGCTTGACCAGAACGCGCCATTGGCATGTACTCGCCAATGAGAAGTCTGTCGGCTCCCCTTCCCTCTTCGGTACCGTTCTGCCTCCGGGCGACCCCCGACCGCCCCCTGATTCACGACCGTGGCAACAGTCCGTCGGACCACGACCCCAGCGGCACCCAGGACCCGGGCCGCCGCCTGCCACGGTCCACTCTGCACCTGCGCGAGAACCCGATCCCGGGCCGGCACGGATCTTCAGGACGACCCATCAGGCCGTTCTGCGTGCCGTCCCCAACCCCCCAGGGAGGGCCGCAAGTTGCACACCCATGCCAAAAACGCCTTGCGCCGCCGGATGAGCCGGTCCGGACGGCGGTGCTCGCCGCCGCCGCACTCGTGGTCACTGCACTGACCACCGCCGGGGCGTCGACCGCCGCGACGCCGCCAGCCGCGCCGGAGGCCGCGCAGGCGCTGGCCGCGCGGAGCGCCGACGCGCTGGTCGCCAGCCGTCCGGCGTTCCTGCACGCCGGTACGAACGAGCAGTTCACCCGGCATCAGGTCGCGTCCTCGGGCTCCACCGAGTACGTGCCCTACGACCGCACCTACTCGGGCATTCCGGTGGTCGGCGGCGACTTCGTGATCGTCACCAACGCGGCCGGCCAGGTCGTGTACGACTCCGTTGCGCAGCAGCACCCGATCGGCTCCCTGTCGGTCGCCCCCACCCTCTCCAGCGCCCAGGCCGAGGCGGTGGCCTCGGCGCAGCTGAAGTCGGTGTCCAAGGTCGAGGGCACCCGGCTGGTGGTCTACGCGCTGGGCTCCGGACCGGCCGCGCTGGCCTGGGAGTCCACGGTGGACGGCACCGGCGACGACGGCTACAGCCGGCTGAGCGTGGACGTCGACGCGCGCACCGGCGCCGTGCTGCACACTCAGGAGCACGTGGAGCACGGCAGCGGCACCGGCGCCTGGAACGGCCCCGCGCCGCTCACCCTCAGCACCACCAACTCCGGCGGCACGTACTCGCTGAGCCCGACCAACATCGCCAACATGCCGTGCCAGGACGCCGACACCAACACCACGTTCACCAAGTCCACCGACACCTGGGGCAACGGCGACGCCACCGACAAGGAGACCGGCTGCGTCGACGCGGAGTACGTGGCGCAGGGCGAGTTCCGGATGCTCTCGCAGTGGCTGGGCCGCAACGGCATGGACGGCAACGGCGGCGCCTGGCCCATCCGGGTCGGCCTGGCCGACGTGAACGCCTACTACGACGGCTCCCAGGTCCAGGTCGGCCACAACAACGCCAACCAGTGGATCAGCGCCGCCGACGTGGTCGCCCACGAGATGGGCCACGGCATCGACGACCACACCCCCGGCGGCATCTCGGGCAACGGCACCCAGGAGTTCATCGCCGACGTCTACGGCGCCTCGACCGAGTTCTTCCTCAACGAGCCGTCCCCGTACGCCGTTCCGGACTTCCTGGTCGGCGACCAGATCAACCTGGTGGGCAGCGGCCCGATCCGCAACATGTACAACCCCTCGCTGATCAACAACAACCCGAACTGCTACAGCAGCAGCATCCCGAGCGCCGAGGTGCACGCCGCGGCCGGGCCCGGGAACCACTGGTTCTACCTGCTGTCGCAGGGCTCCAACCCCGCCGGCGGCCCGACCAGCCCCACCTGCAACAACTCCACCGTCAGCGGCGTCGGAATCCAGAACGCCCTCAAGATCGTCTACAACGCCCAGCTGATGAAGACCTCCGCCAGCTCCTACCCGGCGTACCGCACGTGGACCCTGCAGGCGGCCAAGAACCTCGACCCCTCCTGCGCCGAGTTCAACACCGTCAAGGCCGCCTGGAACGCCGTCAGCGTCCCCGCCCAGTCCGGTGACCCGACCTGCACGGCCGGCACCAGCGACTTCTCCATCGCCGCGTCGCCGAACTCGGGCGCGGTCAATCCGGGCGGTTCGCTGACCTCCACGGTCTCCACCACCCTCACCAACGGCTCGGCGCAGACCGTGAAGCTGTCGGCCTCCGGGCTGCCCTCGGGCGCCACCGCGTCCTTCAGCCCGGCCTCGGTGACGGCCGGCAGCAGCTCCCAGCTGACCATCGCCACCGCCGCCTCGACCCCGGCGGGGACGTACACCGTGACCGTCACCGGCACCGGTAGCGTGACCACCCACAGCACCACGCTCACGCTGACGGTCAACGGCAGCGGCGGCGGTGGCATCACCAACGGCGGCTTCGAGAGCGGCAGCCTGACCGGCTGGACCACCTCCGGTGCCGCGGCCTCGGCCGTCAACTCCGGTGCGCACTCCGGCACCTACGCGGCACAGCTGGGCTCGACCTCGCCCACCAACGGTGACTCCAACGCCGCACAGACCTTCACCGTGCCGTCCGGCAAGGGCACCCTGTCCTTCTGGTACAACGTCACCTGCCCGGACACCGTGACCTACGACTGGGCCACCGCCACCCTGGCCGACAAGACCACCGGCACCAGCACCACGGTCCTGGCCAAGACCTGCCCGGCGTCCGCCAGTTGGAGCCAGGTGTCGAGCCCCGTCACCGCGGGCCACAGCTACACCCTGACCCTCACCTCGCACGACGACAACTACAGCGGCGACGCGACCTACACGCTGTACGACGACGTGACCCTGAGCTGACCCTGCCGGGGTAGCCCGGTGCCACGACGGGGGACGGCCGACTTCGACTCTGGTGGTTGATGGCTGAGCCCTCCGTGAGGCCCGTCGCCGTCAGGCGGCGGGCCTCAGTGCTTCGAAACGGGAGGTGCGGGTCCTCGCCGGCGAGGCGGGCGCGACCCTGGGCCAGCTCCGCGCGGGCATCGTCGCGGCCCGCTTCGGCATCCGCACCGCCCTGCTCACCGGCGGCCTGACGGCTCTCGGGGCCGCGGCCGCCCTCCCGGGGGCCCTGTGCACCGTCTGGCGCTACCGGCTGGACGGGGACTGACGAGGAGTCGGGCCGGCCGCGGACCATGGTCCACCGGACCGAAGGCCAGCAGGCCGGCACGGAAGCGGACGCGCAGTTCGGGCACGCGCAGCATGTCGACCATCAGGCCGTGGACGGCCGCGATCGGCGGGTCGTCGAAGCGGTGCAGTTTCCGTCCCAGGAAGGCCATGAGGTCGGCTTTCAACTCGCCGGTGTCGGGCGGCTCCTGGTAGTCCGGAGCGTTTCGGTCGAGTGCTGCCATGCCGCCCGCTGGACCAGAGGAAGGCCCTGGTCCCCGCGCCCGTGGTGATCGGGTCAGTTCTCTGCAGGTGGCCTGGCAGCTTCCCGCCCTACGGCAGGCTGACCCAGAGGGTGGCGGGGGCCGCGGCAGCGGAGGCCGCGCCGGCGGTCACACCGATGCAGGTGAGCGAGAGCACCGCCGCAGCGGCGAACGTGACAAGGCGACGCATGAAATCCTCTTTCAGAAGACGCGAGCTGTTTCCGCGCCCGCGGTGATCGGGTGAGTTCAGGTTCTGCAGGCGGCCTGGCAGCTTCCCGCCCTACGGCAGGCTGACCCAGAGGCTGGCGGGGGCCGCGGCAGCGGAGGCCGCGCCGGCGGTCACACCGATGCAGGTGAGCGAGAGCACCGCCGCAGCGGCGAACGTGACAAGGCGACGCATGAAATCTCCCTCTGTATTGGCACGGGCGATCCCTGTGCCCATGAGCTCAGGCTAGGAACCGCCTCCCATCTGGATCCCACATGCGACAAACATGCGGCAAACGTTCGCCGTCGACGCTGGATCATCGGCAGACTCAGGGACGTCGTGCGCGAGCAGTGATGACGTGTCGACAGGCGCAGGACCAGCGACGATATGCCCTGCCCCGGGCCCGTACCGGCATTAGGATGAGCTCCGACCACGCTGTTCGAACGGGTGAGCAGTGTGTCGGATGGGGGACCCATGCTCTTCGGCCTGCTCGGCTCGCTCGTCGTCCGCATCGGCCACGGGGAGCGGGCGGTCAACGGCCTCAAGCTGCGCACGCTGCTTGCGGTCCTGCTGCTGGAGGCCAACCAGCCGGTCTCGGTGGACCGTCTCAAGACGGCACTGTGGGGCGACCGCCCCCCGGCGGCGGCGACTCCTTCGCTCCACAACATGGTGGCCAGGCTGCGGACGCTTCTCGCCGACGAAGGCGGTGACCGGCTGCGCTCCACGCCGCTGGGTTACCTGTTGAAGGTCGCGGAGGGCGAGCTGGACACCGAGCTCTTCGATCGGAGCGTCGGCAACGCGCGGCAGGCCCTGCTGCGCGAGGACTGGAAGTCGCTCCATCAGGAGTCGGCGGCGGCTCTGGCGCTGTGGCGCGGGGTTCCGCTGGCCGAGCTGCCGGACCTGCCCCAGGCACAGGCGCCGCGTCAGCAGTGGCTGGACGCCCGGCTGCAGTTGCTGGAGTGGCGCATCGAGGCGGAACTCCGACTCGGTCACGTACCCGGCCTGGTCCCGGAACTGACCAGGCTCGTGGTCGAGCACCCGCTGCACGAGGTCTTCCATGCCCAGCTGATGCTGGCCCTCGACCGACTCGGGCAGCGCTCCGAAGCGCTGGAGACCTATCAGCGCCTTCGTCGGGCGCTGGTGGAGGAACTCGGCATCGAACCAGGCCCACGCGTCCGCGCGGCCCACGAGCGGGTCCTGGGCGGCGAAGCCGACACGCAGGAGCCGACGGCCGACACGGCCGGGCCCGGGCCCGGGCCCGGCGCCCTTGTGATCGCCCCGCCGGCTCAGCTCCCCATCGGACACTCCGATTTCACCGGTCGTCAGGCCGAGCTGCGGGCCCTGGGCGGACTGTTGAAGGCGCCTCTGGACGACGGCGCCCCACGGGTGGCGGTCGTCTCCGGCATGGGCGGCATCGGCAAGACCGCCCTGGCCGTCCACGCCGGCCACGGCATGAAGCACCTCTTCCCCGACGGGCAGCTGTACGCGGACCTGCGGGGCTTCGGCGCGGGCCCGGTGCGCGACCCGCACGACCTGCTCGCCGTCTTCCTGACGGCCCTGAGCCAGTCGGCCGGACACGAAGGCCCGGCCCAGCCGATCCCCGAACACACCGACGACCGCGCGGCACTGCTGCGCACCGTGCTGGCCGGCCGCCGGGTCCTGCTGGTGCTGGACAACGCACGCGACAGCGCCCAGGTACTGCCCCTGCTTCCGGGCAACAACCGCTGCGCGGTGATCGTCACCACCCGCAACACGCTCACCGACCTTCCCGCAGGCGTCCAGCTCTCCCTCGCCCCGCTCGACGTCGAGGAGCAGCGTGCCCTTCTCTCGAGGCTCTGCGGTTCCGACCGGGTCCGGCAGGACCCCGACGGTGAGCTCCGGCTGCTGGCCGCCTGCGCAGGCCTGCCCCTCGCACTGCGGATCGCCGGCGCCCGTCTTTCGGCGCGCCCGGCGTGGTCGCTGAGCACGCTGGCCCAGCGGCTGGACGACAGCCGTGGCCGGCTGCAGGCGCTGTCGGTAGGGCAACTGGCCGTTGACGCATCCTTCGCCACCAGCTACCTCGCGCTTCGCGACAGTGACGACGCGTTGGAGCGCGAGGCCGCGCGGGCCTTCCGCCTGCTGGGCCTGTGGTCGGGCCACGTGCTGGGCGTCGACGCCGCGGCCGCGCTGCTGGACCGCCCGCCGGGCCATACCGCCGACTTGCTTGAACTGCTGGCGGATGCCCACCTACTGCAGTCCTCCGACCGTTTGCGGTACGGCTTCCACGACCTGCTGGGCGAGTTCGCCGCCGCGCGTGCCCTGCGGGAGGAACCGCCCGGCATCCGCGAGGCGGCCTGCCTGCGGCTGGGTATCTGGTACACGGTCAGCCTGGAGACGGCCGCGGCCGTCATCGGACCGGGAAGCGGGCCGAAAATCGAGGACGCACCCGCAGCGCCGGTGCCCGTCTTCACCGACCCTCAGCACGCAGTGGAATGGTGCCGGCAGGAACTGCCCGTGATCAAGGAGGCGATCCACCGGGCCGCGGAATCGTCCCGCACCGATCTCGCCTGGCGACTGCCCGTCTGGCTCCTCGGGTACGCGCACACCTACTGGTGGACCGGCGAGTGGGCCGCCTGCCTGGCAATGGCCTTGAAAACCGCTCAGGAGAGCGACGACCGGCTCGGGCTGGCCTGGACATTGCGGCGGCTCGGCGCATGCCACGGCATGGCCTTTCGCACCGAGGAGTCGATCGAGGCGCTCGAAGCCGCGCTCGCCCTCTTCGAGGGCCTGGGCGACGACGCCGGCAAGGCAGCCCTTCTCGGGAACCTGTCCCTGGTCCACAGCCAACGCGATCAGTTCGACCTCGCCCTGGCATACGCACTGCAGGCCTGGGAGTTGCACCAGCGGACCGGAGACGACCAGAACACGGCCAGCACGCTGAGCGCCCTGGCCCAGGCATACCTGTGGACGGGTGACTTCGAAACAGCGGAGACACACTTCCGCTCGCTGCTCGCGATCTGCCGCGACCTCGGCAACCTGGCGCACGTTGCCGTCACCCTGGCCAACCTCGGGGATGCCCTGCGCGGACTCGGGCGACGCGATGAGGCGTTGGCCGCGCTCGACGAGTCCCTCTCGATCCGCCGACGCCTGGGAGACATGAGTGGCATCGCCGACGCTCTGGTCATCACCGGCCGCGTCCACACCCACTTCGGCCAGTGGTCCCAGGCACGGACCTGCTACGCGCACGCAGTCGAGATGGGCCGCGACCACAACATGCCCCACTACGTCAAGCAGGGCCGCACCGGACTCGAACAACTGAGCCGACGCTAGGACATGTCGTCAAAGTGATCTCGGATAGTGGACCATGGTGTGTCAACGCTCTCTGAAAACCGGTTCTGACTTGCGCCGAGCCGGCGCCAGGCAGTCGACCGGCACCCCGCCCGGGCCGAACGCCTGCAGCCGCCTCTCCCCCGCCGCCCGGCGAGACCGCGGCCGCCCCTCCCCCACCCGGAGCGGTGATGGCCGCCGTTGGCGGCGAGCCGCGCTCGATCCTGCTACCCCGGGGAATCGGTCCGCCGCGGCGGGTGTTCAATAGCTCCGTTATGCACGCTGAGCTGGAAGGACGTCCCCGTGGGCCGCAAGAAGCCGGGCAAGCCGCGCCGGGAGCGCACCGTCGAGTACACCCTCCAGCAGCTCCAGCCGCCCGGCTACGACCAATGGATGACCCCAGCTCCCGACCTCGACCCCGAGCGGGCCGCCACCGAACCCGGCCTCTCCCCCCAAGCGATCGGCCTGATGCGCCGACTGGTCCGGCTGCGCCCCGTCTACGGGCCGAAGATCCCGGTGCAGGCCGTGTGGCTGGACGCGGCCCTCGACGGCGGTGCCCTGCGGCTGCGCCGCCTGGACGGCAGCGTCGGCAACCTGCCCGCCGGTGAACTCGCGGCCATGCTCGGCGGCGCGACCGAGGCGGCTGCCGTGCGGGGTACGGTCCACGAGCTCCACGCCAACGGCATGCTGCTGGTCGAACCGGACGGCGAGGACGACATCGTGCTGCGCGTGGTCGTCGGCAAGCCCGCCAAGCCCGGCGACCCGTGGCTGTTCGGGGGCGACATCGCCGGCGACCTGGTGCCCAAGCCGTAGGCGATCGGCGCGGCAGCCGCGACGAGGACCGGGACGGTTGCGGTGCGCAGGTGCAGCACCTGGGCGGCCGCGAGCTCGCCGGGCGTTGAGTGGGTGCGAGAGGTGATCAGGACCGCGACACCGGAGCCGGGTGGATCTCCACGAGGGGTCCACCCGCCTCCGGTGCACCGTCGCAATGGCTGACGGCAGGTCAGCTCAGGCCCCGGCGCGCCCCCGCCGTCGCCAGGTGGCTCGGCAGCAGGCTCGCCGCCAGCGCGAGCAGTACGCAGAGCAGGCCCGCAGCGGCCAGCGGGAGCCAGGGCAGGTGCAGTGCCACCGTCGCCTGTCCGGCCAGGATCCGCCGGTTGACCAGGGCGGTGGTGCCGACCTGGGTGAGCGTGGTGACCAGCAGTCCCAGCGCAGCAGCGGCGGCCACCACCAGCAACGCCTCCAGCGCGACCATGCCGAGCACCTGGCGGCGCTCGGTGCCGGCCAGCCGCAGCACCGCGAAGTCGCGGCGCCGGTCGGCGGCCGACATCACCATGGTGTTGACGATCGCGAGCAGCGCGTAGACCAGCGCGGGGCCCAGGATCGTGGTCGTCGCGATCCAGGAATAGCGGGCGCCGGGGTCCGGGCCCGGATGCTGCGCGTCCGTCAGGGCGGCACCGGCCAGCGGTGCCGCGGGCGCCGCGCTCAGGTAGACCGCGCCGGGGTGGGTGCCGCTCAGATGGCCGGCCAGCGCGTCGCCCGCGATCAGCACCTCGTCCAGGCCCAGCTGGGTGCGGTAGACCAGGCTCAGGCGCAGCGTCAGCACCGTCTCGTCGGCCAGCCGCAGCCGCACCTGGTCGCCGAGCTGCCAGCCATGCGCGGCCGCCTGGTCGGTGGAGGCTGCCAGGCTCTGACCGCGCAGGTCGGCGGCGGTGCCGCGGACGGCGGGCAGCGCGAAGGCGGTCGCCAGGTCACCGTCCACCACGGTGGCGGCCGACGGGACGGAGGCCGCCGAGTCCTCCGAGCGGTCGGCGAACGCGGCGGCGTCGGCCCCGAGCCCACTGATCACCACCGAGGTGGTGGCGGTGGCCCGCAGACCCGGCTGGGCGGCGGTCAGCTGCCGCACGGCGTCGGCGGGCAGCGGCGCGGCGCCGGCGCGCAGCACGAAGCGGGCGGCCGTGGCAGCCCGACCCTGGGCGGTCATCGCGTCGGCGAAGACCGCGGTGCTCCCCACGGCTGTACCGGTCAGGGCGATCACCAGGAAGGCCGGGGTCGCGGTGGAGACCGTGCGGCGCACCGAGGTGAGCGCATTCTGCCGGGCCAGCAGTGCCGCCGCGCTGACCGTCCGACGCAGCGGCCAGGTGAGCAGCCGGACCAGCCCGGGCACCAGCAGCGGGGCGAACAGGCTGAGCGAGACGATCGCCATCAGGTCGATCGCCATCACCCATTGCGTGGCGAACTGCGGGTCCTGGACCTGGCCGCCACCGCCACCGCCCGGGGTTGCGGGCAGCAGTGGGGAGTAGAGGTAGAACGCGACGGTGGTGAGGAGGCCGCCCAGCTGCAGCACGGCGCAGGCCCAGCGCACCGGGGTCATCACCCGCCCGTCCGCCGCGGCCTCGCCGAGCGCCTCGGCCGGGCGCACCCGGGCAGCCCGGAGCGAGGCGGCGAAGGCGCCGATCAGCGCGACCACCAGGCCGATCGCGGCCGCCACCAGCAGCGGGGCCAGCGCGGGCCGCGCGGTGAAGCCGACCGGGGCGGCGCCCCTGGCCACGAGCCAGGCGGCCAGCACCGGCGCGGCCGGCAGCGCGAGCAGGCAGCCCGAGACCGCGGCGGCCACCGCGATCACCAGCGCCTCGCCCATCACCAGTAGCTGGACCTGACGGGGCGTCGCCCCGACTGCGCGCAGCAGCGCGGTCTCCTGGCGGCGCTGGGCAACGGCGAAGGCGAAGGTGCTGGCCACCACGAAGACCGCGACGAAGGCGGCCATCCCGGCGGCGAAGGTCAGCACCTTGTGCAGCGAGGGCGCACCGAGCGGGGAGTCGTCGCCCATGGTGTCGTTCAGCAGCACGCCGGTGGTGGCCACCAAGGTGACGCCCAGGGTGAGGGCGAGGTAGGAGCCGGCGAAGGCGGCCCGGCGGCGACGCAGGCTCGCGGCGGCGACCGGCAGCAGAGTCAGCAGGGCGCTCACTGGTTCACCTGTGCGGTGCCGCGCGGCGCGGTCTCCAGGGCGGTCATCCGCTCCGCGACCTGCTGCGCGGTGGGCGCCGCCAGGTCGTCCACCAGCCGGCCGTCGGCCAGGAAGAGCACCCGGTCCGCGTACGCGGCGGCGACCGGGTCGTGGGTCACCATGACGGTGGTCTGGCCCTCCTCGTCCACCAGCGAGCGCAGCAGGGCCAGCACGTCGCGGCTGCTGGAGCTGTCCAGCGCGCCGGTCGGCTCGTCGGCGAAGAGGACCTTGGGCCGGGTGATCAGCGCCCGGGCGATGGCCACCCGCTGCTGCTGGCCGCCGGACAGCTGGGACGGCAAGTGACCGGTCCGGTGCCCGAGGCCGACCTGAGCCAGCGCCCGCGCCACCTCGGCCCGGTCCGGTCGCCTGCCCGCCAGCCGCAGCGGAAGGCCGACGTTCTGCTCTGCCGTCAGCGAGCCCACCAAGTTGAACGCCTGGAACACGAAGCCGAGCACGTCGCGTCGAAGCACCGTCAGCTGGGTCTCCGTCAGCTGCCCGAGTTCGACCCCGTCCAATACCACTCGCCCCGAGTCCGGCCGGTCCAGGCCGGCCGCGCACTGCAGCAGGGTGCTCTTCCCCGACCCCGAGGGGCCCATCACCGCGGTGAAGGTCCCGCGGGCGAAGCCCACGTCCACCCCCGCGAGCGCGCGTACGGCCTCCGGGCCGGTTCCGTAGGTGCGGTGCAGTTGTTCCAGTCCGAGGACCGTATCCCCCATGATCATCACAGGGGGTATGCCTACCATGCCCGGCAGCCCGCTGGCCAGCGGGTTTCTGGTTCATCGCCCTGCGCCCTGCGCCAGGCACACGCGGCCCAGGCTGCCTTCCGGTGAGCCGCTGCGCAGCCGCCGCTGACGTCTACGCTGCCACCCGGGCGGCCGGGCCTGACGCCCAGGCGGCCAAAGAAGCGGCGGCCGCGGCGGACAAGGATGCCACGGGCGCCCGGACGGACGCCGACGCCTCGACCAAGGCTGCGGCCCAGGAAATCATGTCTCTACTCAAAACAATCCTACGCGGTGCGCAAGATTGCCAGCGCGCAATTATTGCCGGGCGGCTGGGACTTGCCCGAACCGATGGTGGGTCAGCATCGTAGTGCTATGGACACGATCAGCATCTTCCGTCATGAGAGCGCGGCCTTCGAACAAGCGATCCGGCAGGCGGCCGAGGCGCCTGCCGCGCCGCTGGTGCCGTCCTGCCCCGAGTGGTCGGCCGCCGACCTGACGTTCCACCTGGGAGCCGTCCACCGTCTGGTGGCCCGGCTGCTCACGGAGCGGAGCAGCACCCCGCCCGACCCCACCGAGTTGAGTTTCCTGGACCTGCCGGCCGGCACCGCCGACTGGCCGCCGACCGACCGGCCCGCCGAGAAGCCGTTCACCGGCCCGGTGGCGGCGAGCCTGGTCGACTGGTTCGCCGCCGGCGCGGCGGCGCTGGGCCGCACCTTCGCCGACACGCCGGCGGACGCCCGGGTGTGGACCTACGGCGCCGACCCGACCGCGGCCTTCTGGCTGCGGGTGCAGGCCATCGAGGTCTCGCTGCACCGCTGGGACGCCGAGGGAGCGCTGGGCCGGCCGGCCGCACCGCTCGACGCCGAGCTGGCGGTGGACGCGGTGGCGCAGAACTTCGAAGTGATGGCCCCGTTCCGGCGCGCCATGACGCAGGCGCCGCCCGGGGCCGGCGAGTGCTACCGGCTGCGCCGCACCGACGGTCCGCAGAGCTGGACGGTGCGGTTCGACGGCGAGGCCGTGCAGTTGGCCGGCGAGGGCGCGGGCGAGGCCGACGTCGAACTGGCCGGCACGGCCAGCGACCTGGTGCTCTTCCTGTGGGGCCGGCTGCCCGCCGACCGGCTCGAGGTGCGCGGGGACGAGGCCGTGCTGGCCCGCTACTTCACCCTGGTGCCGCAGATCTAGCGGTCGCGATCCGCCTGGCTCACCACGGGCCCCACCTGCACCTTCGTCAACTGCCGGACGCATCCGTCCTACCGTGCCGTACCTCCGCGCGTCCCCATCGCCGTGGGTCTCCGTTTCCTGGTCGTGATCGGAGACGAGGAAGAGCATCAAGATCTGGCCGCATTAGGGCGCGTATCAGGTCGTGATCAATTTGTGGGGCTTCGGCGGCCAGGGCGACGGTCAGGCTGCCGGCGACGGCTCCGGTACCCGAACTTCACCCGGCACCCGTCGAGGTGCCCGGGGAGAAGTAGTCGGCGCCCGGCGACCTATGGACAAACAGTCACTGAGCTGTGGAAACACCGCTTCCGGCGGGACCGCCTGGCGCAGGTGTCTGCCTTGGTGCCAAAGGGTGGAAATGTCACCTATTTCGAGGCGATACACAATCACCGAGCCAACGGTAAGCAGACACATCCCGCTTGGGAACATGCTGGCCGCCGTCCCGGCCGGCGCCGCCCGCATCGAGGACCTGGTGCAGCGCGGCCCGGCCGCGCCGGCCTGGGCGAGCAGGGCGGTGAAGACTCGCTCCCAGGTACCGTCGATCGCCCGGCGCGGTCCGGTCGGGTGTGTCGTCCGCACGGCGATCGGCCGATGGCGGCGTCGCGTTGGAGGCCTACTCGGCGCAGATCGCTGAGCTCGCGCGGCTCACCGGCGAGTGCGAAGCGTCCGTCCCGACCAGGAATCGAACAGACCCTCAGGTCAGCTGTCATCGCGCCATTCACAAGGGCCTTGGCGTGGCGGCAGGATGGGCGCATGACAGCAGTGGGGTGGAACCCGATCGTTCCCATCCTCGAGATCCTGGTGATCGCGGCGCCGGTCGCACTCGTTGCCTGGGCGGTGGTGCGCTACATGCGGCGGCGCGGCAAGGTGTAGCCCTGGCCGGACGGTGCCGGCGGGCTCAGGGGCTGGCGGTGAACCAGGTCACGACCACCGAGGACATCCCCTCCTGCACCCGGCACACGACGCTGATGTGGTCGCCGGCTGGTCGGTCACCGTCGGTCCAGCATGCGGTGGACGCCGGGGGTGATGTGCCGCGGAACCATGCCGGGCCCGGGTGGCACCAGGTTGGCCAGGCAGAACAGGTGGGCACGTTCCTCCTGGGTGAGCCGCAGGGCGCGAGCCAGGGCCTCGACCACTTGAGGTGAGGGGCTGGTGGCGCGGCCCTGTTCGAGCCGGATGATGTAGTCGGCGGAGATGCCGACCAGCTGCGACAGCTCCTCGCGCCCCCCGGGGGGCAGGCCGACGGCCTGGGGCGGTACATGATCACGCCAGTGGCGCAGGGCCGCGCCGAGTTCTGTGGTCGCCATATGTCGATTGTGGCAAATCAGTCGTTTACCAGCCTGGTACTGCCATTCCCAGGAAAACAGGACTACTGGCTGCTTGTGCTTGTGCGGCCGACTGTGGAGGCATGACTCAAGCACGGTTGCCTGGCAGCCCGTCCTGGGGTTCATCGGGCTCGGTGACCAGGGCCTGCCGACGGCCACGCAATCGCCCAAGCCGGCTTCCCGCTGCACGCATGGGCCCGGCTGAACTGCCGCTGGACATCGAGTGGCGCATCGACATCGACGGCGTGGAGGCAGACCTCGCCTCCACCTGCCGCTCGCAGTACCGGCCCGAGCGCGGCGCCGACGGCCTGTGGCGCATCGCCCGGATCATCTGAGCCACAAGGGCTGCACCGTCGGCGACCACCACCTCGGCGACGACCGGCCCGAGGCCGTCGCCGAGCAGTACTCCGCCGAACACCCCTGGCTCCACCAGGACCCCACCCCGGCCGCCCCGGCCACCCGCTGAAAGGAACTTCCCATGAGCAAGCTCGCCCTCGTCACCGGCGCCACCTCCGGCATCGGCAAGGCCTTCGCCGAACGGCTCGCCGCCGACGGCTACGACCTGATCATCGTCGGCCGCAACAAGGACCGCCTCGAGGAGTTCGCCGCCGCCCACCCCGAGGTGGCGGTGCGCACCGTGGCCGCCGACCTGTCCACCGACACCGGCGTCGACACCGTCGCCGAGATCTGTGCCACCGAGCCGCTGACCATGCTCGTCAACAATGCCGGCGTCGCCCACTACATGCCCCTGGCCCAGCTACCCGCCGACAGGGCCCGCGAACTCGTGCACGTCAAGGTCGTCGCGCCCACCATGCTCACCCGCGCCGCCGTCGCCGGCATGCAGGAACGCGGCGAGGGACAGATCATCAACGTCGCCGGGATGATCGCCTTCAGCGGCCCCGCCGACAAGTCCGTCATGCCCCGCCGCGCCGTCTACGCCGGCTCCCTGGCCCACCTCGTCGCCATGTCCCAGACCCTCAGCGCCGAGCTGGAGGACACCGGGGTCCAGGTCCAGGTGCTGTGCCCCGGCGTCGTCGCCACCGAGTTCCACACCCGCCAGGGCCTCGACATGAGCGTCGTGCCCCGCATGAGCGCCGACGATGTCGTCACCGCCGGCCTGCGCGGCCTCGAACTCGGCGAGATCGTCTGCGCCCCCGGCGTCGAGGACGCCGGCCTCCTCGACGCCGTCTTCCGGGCCGACCTCGCCGCCTTCGCCGGCCAGAGCCCCGCCCTCGCCACCCGCTACCGCACCAACTGAATCGGACCCGTGGGGCCCCGGCCCCGGGGGGGGGGGGGGGGGGGGGGGCCCCCGCCCCCCCCCCCCGGGGCCCCCGCCCCCCCGGGGGGGGGGGCGGGGCCCGCCCCCCACGGCCACACGACCGCTGGCCGCACTGGCCTCACGCCGCCGGTGGCGCGCCAGCGCTCCTGACCCCGGGCCTGCCCCATGCCTACGATGAGACGTGGCCCGCTTCGTACTGACCCGTCGTTCGCCGCTCACCGCCGAGGCCTGCTGGGCCCGCCTCACCGACTGGCCGCGCCACGGTGACCGCGTGCCGTTCACCCAGGTCCGCGTCGCCCGCGGCTCGGGCCGACGATCGGGCGACGCGATCCTGGCACGCACCCGGGTGGGGCCGGTGGCCTTCGACGACCCCATGGAGATCGTCCACCTGCAGGCCCCGGCGCCGGGACGCGACGGGCTCTGCCGTCTGCAAAAGCACGGGCGCGTGGTCCGCGGCTGGGCCGTACTGACGGTGCGCGCGATTCCCGAGCAAGGCGGCACCGAGGTGACGTGGACGGAGGAGATCTCGATCGCGGGTCTGCCCCGCGCGGTCGATCCGCTGGTGGCGGTGTCCGGTCGGGCGGTGTTCGGCAGAGTGCTGGCGCACCTGCTCTCCTGACCGGCCGCGTTGACCGGCTGGTGTCACGGCCGCGGTCGCCTACGGCCCCTCATCGCCATCCCGCCTCCGCCACGGCGGGATTGTGCGCCTCCCGCCAGGTCATCACCTCGTCGACCATGGCCAGGGCCGCGCCGGGGGCGATCTCCTCCAGACCCTCGAGGAGCATCGCCCAGCCGGCAGTCCTTCCAGTCCCTGCGGCGGTCGGGTGGACCGTTCTGCTCCTTCGGCCTCGCTGCGCGTGCTTACACGCCGAGCTTCAGCGCGGCCTGGTCCCGGAGGCGGGCCTGGAGGAACCCGCGCGACGGGTGCATGAGGCTGCCTCCGCGGGACAGACGGATGGCACGTCAGGTTCTACGAAAGGTGCTTCCGTGGAGAACGTCATGTGGGACTACCAGGAGGACTCCGGCTACCAGGCCGGCACCGAGCTGATCGGCTACAAGGTCGAGGCGACCGACGGCCACATCGGCAAGGTCGACAAGCACTCCGACGACGTCGACGCCCGGTACATCGTGGTCGACACCGGCCCGTGGATCTTCGGCAAGCACGTCCTGCTGCCGGCCGGCACCATCACCTCGATCGACCCCGACAACCAGACCGTCCGGGTCGGCCGCACCAAGGACGAGATCAAGAACTCCCCCGAGTTCGACAAGGACAAGCACGCTGCCGACGCCGACTACCACCAGCAGGTCGGCAGCTACTACAACGGCCTGCCGCGCTGATCCACCAGCAGATCGAGCCTGCGGGCCCGCACAGCCGGGCTGTGCGGGCCCGCAGGCTGCCCCTACCGGACCGCCTGCGGCGCCGAAAGCAGCCGCCCACTGCTCATCATGGAGACGACATGCACAAACCCACCCTGATCACCGGGCTCGCCCTGGGCTACGTGCTCGGATCGCGAGCCGGACGCGAACGGTACGACCAGATCAGCAGGACCGTACAGTCGATCATGCGGGCCCCGGCGGTGCGGTCAGCCGCCAGCTCCGCGACCAACGCAGCCGGCTCAGCCACGCACAGCGCCGCACACGCGGTGGTCGAGACGATCGGTCACCGCCTCCACCCCACGGCGCACGAGCGCCTGTCGCGGCTGCGCGACCGCACGGCGGGGTACCGCACCGGCGAGCCCGAGACGGTCACTGTGCCCACCGCGGACTGCTGACCGCCGCAGACGTGTCGGCTGACGGCGGCTGTTGATCCGCGCCGTCAGCCGTCCGACTCGGGCGGCGGGCAGCGGGCAGCAGTGCCGCACCCACGACCGGACCGGATCCGGGCGAACCGCACGGCTATGCCGTCAACACGGCAATCGAGCGGATGACCGGCGAGAGACTCGGCCGCGGCGCCTTCTCCAGCGCGCTGACACGGCTGCGCGGCAAGGGATCGATCTGGACGGAGAGCGCAGGCGACGCCCGACGCGCCTGACCAGTGCCGGCTGCGAGATGCTCAAAGGCGAACTCGAAGCCCTTCCCCATGTCGCGGGGCGCATCTTCGAGACCGTGGTCCCGGACACGACCCCGCTGAACCTGATGCCCCGCCAGGTCAGCCTACGGCTCCTGGCTGAAGCCGCGGGCGACGGCTGAGGGTTCGTGGGCGTCGCTTCCGAACGTCACCGCGTCACCGCCTTCTTCGTGCCACCACCGCAGGATGGTCGCGTGCAGCGGTATGCGGGTGCTGATCTCGGCCCCTGCCAGGGCTGCGACCACGTCGACTGATCGACACGGGCGGGCTGGTGCTGCGGAGCCGTCAGTCCTTCGGTGGCGCCGTGCTCTCCCGTACGGTGAGGGTCGTTGCGATCTCCAGCCCCGTCTGGGGTGCCGGCTCACCGCGGCCGAGTGTCAGTGCCAGCTCGGTCGCCGCGACGGCCATCTCGATCAGCGGCTGGTGGACGGTGGTCAGTGGCGGGTCCACCCAGGAGACCACCGGCAGGTCGTCGAAGCCGACCACGCTCAGGTCCTCGGGGATGCGCAGGCCGGCTTCGCGTGCGGCCTGGTAGACCCCGAGTGCCAGGAGGTCGTTCGCGGCGAAGATCGCGGTGGGGCGGTCGGGCCGGGTCAGCAGGCCGTGCGCCGCGGCGTGGCCGTCCTCCCGGGTGAGCTGGGCGTGGACCACGAGGTCCGGATCGGCCGGCAGTCCTGCGGCCTGCAGCGCCGAGCGGTAGCCGTCCAACCGGGCGACGCAGCACAGCACGTCCTGCGGTCCGCTGATCATCGCGATGCGGCGATGGCCCAGCTCGGTCAGGTGGCGGGTCGCGGCCCGGCCGCCGGACCAGTTGGTGGCGCCGACGAAGGGGACGCCGTCCGGCAGTTCACGGGTCGGATCGAAGACGACGAACGGAATGCCCTTCGCCTCGAGCTGCCGGCGCTCGGCCTCGGAGAGCTGTGCCACCGACAGCACGCAGTTCGGGCGGCGGGCCACGGTATCGTCCCAGGCCGGAGCGGGTGAGTCGTGCAGGCCGAGGCGCGAGAGCATCAGCCCCACCCGGTGCTTGCTGGCCACCCGCTCCACGCCCCGGATGATCTCCACGGCCCACATGTGCTCCAACTCGCGGAACACGAGCTCCACCACGTTGCTGCGGTTGGCCCCCGAGAGCCTGCGGTAGCCGTACCGGTCGATCAGCTCCTCGACCCGGGCACGGGTGCCGGGAGACACTCCCGACTTGCCGTTGAGCACCTTCGAGACGGTCGGAATCGACACGCCCGCCGACTCGGCGATGTACGCGATCGTCACCGGCTTGGAGGGGTCACCCCCGGGACGTTCGCCACCGTCCGCCGGTCCTTCCGCTGCGATGTCAGCCAAAGCCGCCTTCCGATCCTTCGCGTCCTCGCCGCCCCCCATGGCCGGCCGAGCGACCGACAGCCCTGCCGCGGCGGGTGCAGCACCTTGCGGTTGCCGCACTGCCGGCCCGAGCGCCGGCCCGCAGCGTACCAGCGGGGAGGGACGGTGGACCGGCGCGGTCGGCCCTGGTGAGTGGGACGAACAGAAGGTGATGTGCTTCGACGCTGACACGCGGCCGTTCGGACTGCCAACAGAAACAGAAAGCGAAATTTGCTTTCGTTTCTCCCCTTGCATGAAAAGAGAACGGTCGATACGGTCGCCGCCGAACGGTTCGTCGGACGCGGGAGCCGCCCGCGCCCACCCCTGAAGCGTCTCCCCAAAAGCGGCCCGCCCCACCTTCCGGGCCGCCCCCACAGTGCGATGAGGGCTCCACCCCCACCCCTGCCTGCCGTGCCTGAGCGCACGACGGACGGGAGCACCCATCCCCGCCCGAACACGACCCCGATGGAGGGTTTCGTGAAACAGTTACTCCGCGCCGGACGCGATCGCCTGCTCGCCCTGGCCGCCGCCGCGACGCTCACCGCCGCCGCCCTGTCGGTCGGCACGCTCACCGCCGCCACCCCGGCCGCCGCCACCACCTCCGCGACGGTGACGGTCGACGCCACCCACTGGCTGGCGAACTACTCGTCCACCACCCCCGGCCTGAACACCCAGGTCTACGACACCAACATGAACCGCTCGGACATCCCCGGCCTGCTCAGCAACGCCGGTATCGGAATGATGCGCTACCCGGGCGGCAGTTACGCCGACGTCTACCACTGGCAGACCAACACCGCCGACGGCGGCTTCGTCGCCCCGAACACCGACTTCGACACGTTCATGGGCACCGTCCGGACGGCGAACGCGCAGCCGATCATCACCGCGGACTACGGCTCCGGCACGCCGCAGGAGGCGGCGGACTGGGTGCGGTACGCCAACATCACCAAGGGCTACGGCGTCAAGTACTGGGAGATCGGCAACGAGATCCCCGGCAACGGCGAGTACGGCGCGCAGTGGGAGACGGACAAGCACTCCAGCCACAGCGCCACCACCTACGCCACCAACCTCCTGCAGTTCATCTCGGCGATGAAGGCGGTCGACCCCGGCATCAAGATCGGCGCGGTCCTCACCACCCCCGGGAGCTGGCCCGACGGCATCGTCGGCCCCGGCGACACCCAGGACTGGAACCACACGGTCCTGTCGATCGCCGGTCCGAAGATCGACTTCGTGATCGTGCACGACTACCCGACCAGCACCAGCGAAGCCGACCTGCTGGCCAAGCCGCAGACCAACGTGCCGAACTTCACCAGCACGATCCGGTCGATGATCAACCAGTACGCCGGCAGCAACGCGCCGAACGTGAACTTCGCCATCACCGAGACGAACGTCGACAAGTACAAGGACACCGCCCCGAACGGGCTGTTCGCCCCGGACCAGATGCTGACCTGGGCCGAACACGGCGCCTTCACCGTCGACTACTGGGCCATGCACAACGGCTCCGACTGCACGCAGGTGACCACGGTGGACGGTGCCACGGACTACGCCGAAGGGGGCGTGCTGGCCAGCGGCTCGTCCTGCGAGCCGCCGCTGGACACCCCGTTCGCGCCCTACTACGGCATCTCGATGATCAGCAAGCTGGCCCAGTCCGGCGACTCGCTGATCCAGACCAGCAGTTCCACCTCGCTGATCTCCACGCACGCGGTGCACCGCGGCAACGGCGACGTGAACGTCATGCTGATCAACAAGGACCCGAACAACAGCACCACGGTGTCCCTGTCCTACAACGGCTTCACGCCGTCCTCGGCCGCCCCGACCGTGTACACCTTCCTGAAGAACAGCACCTCGATCACCTCGTCCGCCACCGGCAGCGGCACCACGCAGACCGTCCCCGCGTACTCGGTGGTCGTGGTGCAGATGCATCCGAGCAGCGGCGGCGACGGAGGGTCCTCGGGCGCGCTGCACGCCGTCGGCGCGGGCAAGTGCCTGGACATCAACAACAGCAGCACGACCGCCGGGACGCAGGCCCAGATCTGGGACTGCAACGGCGGTACGGCGCAGGCCTTGGCCCGTACCGCCGCCAAGGAGTTCCGCCTCTACGCCAACTCCTCCACCCCGATGTGCCTGGACGACTCCGGCGCGGGCACGGCCAACGGCACCGCCGCCGTGATCTGGCAGTGCAACGGCGGCAGCAACCAGCAGTGGAACGTCAACTCCAACGGCACGGTCACCAACGTGCGGACCGGGCTGTGCCTGGACGTCAACGGGTTCGGCACCGCGAACGGCACCAAGGTGCAGCTCTGGGCCTGCGGCTCGAACCAGAGCAACCAGCAGTGGACGTTCGGCTGACGCGAGTCCGCTGAACCGCGTCGGGCGGCCCGGTACCCCGCCGGGCCGCCCCCGTGGCCGATGTCGAAGAGCGAGCCGTCGCCTGAAACCCTGGTCACCTCACGCTGATGGCAAGCAGCTTGTCCCTCAGGTATACGGAGGAGTCCACGGGCGCGTGCGCCACGGGGCCGGCGACCGGGACCACCATGGTGTGCGGGTCGCACTCGTAGAAGTAGACCAGGGACATCAGGTCCTCATCCGGGGCGTCGGGGGACGGCGGGAGGACCCGGTGGCGGCCGGAGCGCCACCGGCCGCCGGTCCAACGGGCCATCAGGTCACCGATGTTGACGGTCAGAGCCGCCGGGTCGTACGGGGCGTCCTCCCAGCCCTCGCCGCCGTCCTCGGGATCGATCCAAACCTGGAGCCCGCCCTTGCCCTGCTGGCGGTCCAGCAGGGTGACCGTGCCGAAGTCGGTGTGCGGGCCGATCCGGAACTGGCCGGGGAGGGGCTCGCCCACCACACCCGTGCCCGGGTACCAGTTGATGTTCAGGGTGTACGTCGGGTGCGTGGTGTGCGCGGTGAAGAAGTCGGCGCCCTGGCCCAGCGCGGTGCCGAGCAGCCGGAGCACCTCGTCGGCGACGGAGCGCATCCGCCCCAGGTAGTCCTCCACGATCGGCTGCAACCCCGGCACTTCGACCCGCGGCCAGCGGTTCGGCTGGAACCAGAAACCGTCGATCTCGGCTTCGCCGATCGGCTGATCCGCGCCGACCGTCCAGGACTCCTTGAGATCCGGCGGGGTCGGGGTGCCTTCCGAGTAGCCGTTGGCCTCAGCGCCCTCGGCCAGCCAGCCGCGGCCGCCGACGCTCACCGCGTAGCGTTCCTTCGCCTCCGAGGGCAGCGCGAAGAACGAGCGGGCGGCCCGCCGGACCTCCTCCCGGATCTCGAGGCTGACGCCGTGTCCGGTGATCAGCAGGAAGCCGGCCTGGCTGAGCGCGGCGTCCACGGCCGCGGCGGTACCGGCCCGGGCCGCCGGGTCACCGGAGAGCCAGCGGCCGAGGTCGATCACGGGGATGCGAGAGGACATGGTGCTCCAAGGGGTGCCAACGGGATCATCCAGCGGGGTCACTCGCCGATGTCCTCGTACCAGAGGTCGGGCCGGGTGGCGATGAACTCCCGCATCAGTGCGATGCATTCGGCGTCGTCGAGGACGGTGATCCGGACCCCGTGCTCGGCGAGCCAGTCGTGGCCGCCGTGGAAGGTCCTCGCCTCCCCGATGATCACCTGCCCGATGCCGAACTGCCGGACCAGGCCCGAGCAGTACCAGCAGGGCGACAGCGTGGAGACCATCGTGGTCCGGCCGTAGCCGCGCAGTCGGCCCGCCGCCCGGAAGGCGGCGGTCTCCGCGTGCATGGACGGATCACCGTCCTGGACGCGGCGGTTGTGGCCGCGTCCCAGCACTTCCCCGTCCGGGCCGAAGAGCGCGGCGCCGATCGGGATACCGCCCTCGCGCAGACCCAGACGGGCCTGCGCGAGGGCGACGGACAAGAGCTCGGCGGGAACGGGCAGGTCGGTCATGAGCCCACTGTCCACCGGTTCAGCCGGCGACGGCGTCGGGCGCGCCGGTCACCGGCGTCCGGACCAGACCGGGCACCCGGCGCAGCGCCAGGTAGAGCAGCACGGCGATGGCGAAGCCCGCCGCGAAGGCGAGGTCCCCGATGCCCGGGTACTGCTTGGCGACCAGTCCGACGTAGTCCGTCTGGTTGGAGAAGAGCCAGACGCCGAGCGCCGTGCCCACGGCCATCGCGATCGGCGCGGCCCGGTTGCGGTACGTGGTGTCCTGGAGCAGCGCGGCGGTGTCCGCGTCGGAGCGGGCGCGACTGAGGAAGCGGTCCAGGAAGGTGACGCCCAGCCAGGGGCCGATCCAGTAGCTGATGACGAGCAGGAAGTTCTCGTATTTGGTACCGGAGTTGCTGAGCCCGCTCCAGGCGACCAGGGTGCCGACGACGCCGAAGACCAGGGCGACCGCGGCGCGGTTCACCCGGGCCGGGAGCCCCCGGCCGATCGCGACGAAGGAGAGCGACCCGGAGTAGATGTTCAGCGCGTTGGCGGCGATCCCGCCCAGCGCGATGGCGAGCAGGGTGAGGTCGGCCAGCCAGCCCGGGAGGGAGTAGGTGAACGCTCCGGTGAGGGAGAGCCTGGACGCGATGCCGTCCGGGATCAGAACAGTCGAGGAGGCCGCGCCGATGACCTCCAGAAAGGCGCAGGAGACGAAGACACCGACGGCCGGCCACAAGGCGGTCTTCCATCGCGCGGTGGTGGCCGGGAGGTAGCGGGTGTAGTCGGCGCCGTACGGGGTCCAGCCGGCGGCGTAGCCGAAGGCGGCGCCCGCGGCGAGCCAGAACGCGCCGGGGGCGGCGTGCGCGCCGGTCGCGGAGCCCGGGTGGGAGTGGGCGAGGATGACCGCGGCGGCGGCCACGAAGACCACGGTCAGTACCGGGAAGGTGTACTTCTCGGCGCTGTGCACGAAGTTGTGGCCGAAACAGGCGACGGCGACCTGGAGGACCACCACCACGAAGAGGCAGAGCAGCAGCGGCCAGCCCAGCAGGGTGTTCAGCGCGTATGCGGCGCTGACGCTGTTGACCGCGAACCAGCCGATGCCGGCGGTGAGCGCGTTGAGCACGGCGGGCAGCGCATTGCCCAGGAACCCGAAGGCGGAGCGTCCGGCGACCATCTGGGTCACTCCGAAACGCGGACCGACCACGCCGAGGAAGCCGTGGGCGACGGCGCCGAGCGCGGTGCCCAGGACCAGTGCCAGCACGCCGGGCCAGAACCCGAGGCCGAGGATGCCGACCGCGAGGACGCCGACGAAAGCGGTGGCGAACTCCATGTTGGGTGAGGTCCAGGTCCACAGCAGGCCGAGCGGCTTGCCGTGCCGGGCCCCGGCGGGGACGGGCTCGATGCCGGTGGGTTCGATGGCGAGGATCCGGTCGCCGTACGCGGCTATCTCGGCAGCGCGCGAAGTGGCGGCCGCCGGCTTACTGGTGGTGGCGGGCGTTGTCATCCGGCCACTATCGGAGCAACGGCGTCGCCTGCGGTTTCGGCGGCATTGCGGACCGGTTTCCGGTCTCCCGGGCCGTCGCCGGAAGCGCCGGCCCCCGGCACCGGGACAGTTCTGCGGCGACTGACGCACCGTCGGGTTTGAGTTCGAGTGCACTCCAAGGCCTACGGTACTGCCATGTCTCCCGCCCGCCGGACTCGACGGGGGGAGCCGACCGGAAGTCACACGGCCGCCGACGGCGGCCCGGAGAGGAGCGCCACCATGAGCACGGCCGCGAACGAAGCCCAGGTCCGCCGGGAGCGCTTCGAGCACGGGATGGAGGTGCTGAACCGCATCGACGGCGAGGTCGGCCGCCGGGTCGTCGAGTCGCTGGACGACATCAACCCCGAACTCGGACACCAGATCGTCGCGTGGGGCTTCGGCGAGATCTACAACCGGCCCCAACTGGCACCGCGCGACCGTCAGTTGGTCACCCTGGGGATGCTCACCGCGCTCGGCGGCTGCGAGCCCCAGCTGGAGGTCCACATCAATGCCTCGCTCAACGTCGGGCTCACCCCCGAGCAGATCGTCGAGGCCCTGCTGCACTCCGCCGGCTACTGCGGCTTCCCCAAGGCCCTGAACGCCACCTTCGTCGCCAAGAAGGTGTTCGCCGAACGCGGCCTGCTGCCGGTCTCCGGCACCTGACGCACCGCCCGAACGAGGACGGGAGGTCGTGAGACCTTTCCGGCCGTCGGCGCGTGACTACTCATGACACCCCCTCAGGTCAGCCCTCGCCCGGCTGATAGCGTGATGATCACGACAAACGGGGGATTTCGGTCGACCGCCCGCGCCTGCGCGCGGGCGGGGGCGTGACGGAACCGCCCCCGCCGACCTGCTTTCCCTGGAGCCCCTGTTGACCACACGCCTGCCGCGCCGCACTCTGCCGCTCGCCGCCGTGATGCTCGCCGCATCCCTGCTCGTCGGATCCGCCCAGGCGGACGCCCCGGCGTCCGGCGATCCCACGCTCACCGCCGACCTCGACGCGATCCTCGCCGATGCCCGGCTGACCAACGCTCAGGCCGGCGTGCAGATCATCGACGCCGACACCGGCTCAGTGCTCTACCAGCACCAGCCCGATGCCCTGCTCACCCCGGCGTCCACCCTCAAGACCGTCACCTCGGCCGCCGCGCTCGACCTGCTCGGCGCCGACCACCGGTTCACCACCGAGGTCCGCACCGCCGGCAGCGTCCATGGTCCGGTGCTGGTCGGCGACCTCCTCCTGCGCGGCGGCGGCGACCCCAGCCTGCGCCCCCAGGACCTCGACGACCTCGCCTCCCGGGTCGCCGACTCGGGCATCACCACCGTCACCGGCCACCTGCTCGCCGACGGAACCCGCTACGACGCCACCCCGTACGGCCCGGGCTGGGCCTGGGACGACCAGCCGTACAGCTACAGCCCGCAGGTCTCCGGCCTCACCCTCGCTCCGGACTCCGAGTACACCGTCGACACCGTGCAGGTGACGGTCACCCCGGGTGCCCAGGCAGGGGACGAGGCCCAGCTGAGCCTCTCCCCCGCCGAGGCGCCGATGCAGCTCAACGGCAAGATCACCACGGGTGCGGCGGGCAGCACCACCACCGCCGATGTCGAGCGCCGACGCTCCGTCAACTCGCTCGACCTGAGCGGCAGCCTGCCTGTCGGCGCCGCCCCCGTCACCTTCTGGCAGACCGTCGAGGACCCGGCCGTCTACACCGGCGACGTCTTCGCCGCCGCCCTCGAGCGCCACGGCGTCCACGTCGTCCGCAACGATGTCCTGGCCGCCACCGGCACCGAGGACAGCCAGCCACTGGCGAGCCACGACTCGGCACCGCTCTCCGAACTCATCGTGCCGATGCTCAAGCTCAGCAACAACGGCATGGCCGAGCACCTCACCAAGGAGATCGGCAAGGTCAAGGCCGGCCAGGGCACCTGGACCGCCGGCATCACCCAGATCAAGGGCTTCCTGGCGGCCAACAGCCCCACCTCCCCCGCCGGCCGCCAGGTCGACGGCTCCGGGCTCTCCCGCTACGACCTGATCACGCCCGCCAAGATGACCGGTCTCCTCAAGGCCGCGCAGACCAAGCCGTGGTACCAGGCCTGGTACAACGCCCTCCCCGTCGCCGGCAACCCCGGCCGCCTCGTCGGCGGCACCCTCGCCAACCGCATGCGCGGCACCGCCGCCGCCGACAACGTCCACGCCAAGACCGGCTCCATGAGCGGCGTCGACAACCTCACCGGTTACGTCACCACCCCCGACGGCCACCACCTCGCCTTCACCGCGATGCTGAACAACTTCACCGGCCCCGTCCCGCACGGCATCCTCGACGCCATCGCCGTCCGCCTCGCCGCCGGCCACCAGGCCCCCACGACAGCCCCTGCCGCCCCTCGCTCCCTCGTGGCCCCGTCCACCGGCTCCACCGCCCCGGACACCGGCGCCCGCTGGGAGGACTGCGACTCCCTCCACCGCTGCTGAGCCCTCGCTCCATGGTCACCGAGGCCCCGAACAACGGGTGGCAACCCTCCCGCTCGGGGCCTCCTGACGCATTCCGGGACGCCTCAGAGGGTGTTCGATAGGGGATTCCCCCCAACTGTCCGGCTTTGATCGAGGTAGCACGGACTCGATTCCAGGATCTCGTGGCGGTCGGGTC
>NZ_JBIAGU010000051.1:0-35762 GCF_042869935.1 Kitasatospora sp. NPDC006697 | reverse complement strand
CGGACCCGACCGCCACGAGATCCTGGAATCGAGTCCGTGCTACCTCGATCAAAGCCGGACAGTTGGGGGGAATCCCCTATCGAACACCCTCTGAGAGCGGTCGTGCACGGCGACGAGCTCGGGGCCCGGCGCACGGGCGCGATCGGCGCCGTGGCGGTGGACACCGCGGCCCGGCCGGGACCGGTCCGCCTGGGCCTGGTGGGCGCGGGCCGGCAGGCCTGGGCCCAACTGTGGGCCATCAGCGCGGTGCGGGACGTGACGGACGTCGCGGTGGCGGCCCGCAGGCCGGAGCGTGCACAGGAGTTCGCCCGGCGGGCCGCCGACGAACTGGGGCACACGGTCCGGCCCGTCGCCCGGGTGGCGGAAGCCGTGCGCGAACGCGACGTCGTCGTGGTGGCCACCACCAGCGCGCAGCCCGTCCTGGACGCCGACTGGATCGCGCCTGGCACCCATGTCACCACGCTGGGCCCGAAGACCCTCGCGCGCCACGAGATCCCCGCGGCCCTGGCGGACCGGGCCCAGGTCCTGATCACCGACTCCCCCGCCCAAGCGAACAACTACCCGCAGCCGCACATCCTCCCCACGGACCGGATGGTCGGCCTGGGCGCCGTCCTGACCGGAGCCGCCCCCGCCCGGACCAGCGAGGAGGACATCACCGTCTTCTGCTCCGTCGGCCTGGCGGGCACCGAGGTCGCCGTCGCCGCCGCGCTGTGGGAAGCGCTGCAACACGACACACCGTCAGGGCGCTGACTTCTTCGTCGGGAACGCAGGGTCGGCCGACTGCACCAAGCCCGCCGAGGAAGTGCGCGCCACGCGAATCCCGGTCAACGCCGTGTGTCCGGGCTGGATCGCCACCGCCCTGGGCGCCCCGGTCAGCCGCGTGGCCCCGATCGCCCACGTCAGCACCAGCAGCAGAGCACGGTGATCGCGGACCCGTCGCTGCCACTGGCGGGTCGCGGCGACGGGTCCGTCGAACCACAACTGCCCGCCCGGGCGCCGGATCGTCAGCCGGCTGCCCGCCAGAACCGCAGACCAGCCCGGGTTGGGGCAGGTGGCCGGTGCGCGGCCCGTCCAGCCGTCCCCGGGCACCACGGGCCGGTCAGGCCCGGCAGGGACGACCAGGACCGGCCACTGGTCCGGCAGCAGCTCCGGCCACGGCTCGCCACGCAACTCGGTGGCCAACTCCATGAACCAACCCTTCCCCCAGCCCGGACCACTCACTCCGCCGGATGATCACCATCCCCACCCCGCACGACACCGCACCCTAGGGGAATCCGCCAACACACCGCCCACGACCGCGGCAGACCACGGCCCGGTCCTCGGACACGGGCCGCACCCGGTGCTGGAGCGGGTCGTGGAACAGGCCGGTGCCGGGTGAGTGGGGTGTCCGAGGAGGGCCGGCGGTTGCTGGCGGCGGCGATCGGCGCTGTTACTGGGCGGGATACCGGGTTCGCGGCGGCGATGGCAGCGGCCGTGGTCGGGGACATGCACGTGAGCGCGACGGACGGGGCGTTCGCCGCGGGGCAGGTGCATGGGTCCGTGACGTCCATCGGCACGCGGCACCTCGGCCGGCGGCCGCGTGGCCGTACCGCAGCGGCACGTTGCTGCCGCGGGCCGCGCACTTCCAGGACCGGGCTGCGCTGGCCGAGCTGGCGCAGGTGCTGCGGACCGGCGGCACGGCGGTCCTCGGCCAGCCCGGCCGACGGCGCGGAAGGCGCCTTGGCGGCGGGCGGTGGCGGGGGTGGTGGCCAGCCTGGTTGGGGTCGGTAAGAGCCAGCTCGCCGCCGCCTACGCCCGCACCCTCTACGAGCATGGTGAGGTCGACGTGCTGGTGTGGGTCACCGCCACCACCCGGCCCGCCGTCATCGATGCCTACGCCCGGGCCGCCGCCGGTGTGCTGGGTGCGGCGGCGCCGCAGGACCCGCAGGACGCGGCCGAGGCGCTGCTGGCCTGGCTCGAGCCCGCCGCCGGGCGGGCGGTGTGCCGGTGGCTGGTCGTCCTCGACGACGTCGCCGACCCGGACGACCTGAACGGCCTGTGGCCGCCCGCCTCACCAACCGGGCGGACGCTGGTGCCCACCCGCCGCCGCGACCCTGCCCTCCTCGCCGGGCGCCAGCGGCCACTCTGGTCCTGGGCGGTGCGGCCGCTGCGGGGCGGCTGACGGGCCGCCAAGCGCCCGTGACCCACCCCGGCTGGCGGCAGCCGGCCGGCCGGCCCAGTCCCGGTCTCGTCCGAGGTTGCCCACCGAGTTGCCTTCCAACTCCGGGCAGGGCCAGGCGGGCAAGGGGTGCGGAGAAAGAGGCCCGGAACCTGGCGGCCGCCGCCCAGTTCCGGGAGCGAGAGGGAAACCTGATCGCACCGCGCAGACACAAGGAGACGCTGCTCCTGGCCGACGGGAGCACCGTCGAGGTCAGCCTGGGCCCGTTCGTCGCCAACAGCGGCAGGCGCGCCGACATCCCCACCCACCGGCCCACGCGCCTCACCCAACTCGGCATCCGCTGGGAGTAACGGCCGATCTGCCCGGCGTGGATGCCGGGGAGTCCATGCCCTGACGTTGCGGGGAGTCAGCTGGTCTTGGCCGGCAGCGCGGGTGGCGGGGGCAGGTGCGGGAGGATCAGCGCCGCCAGCTGGCTGATGTCATTGGACGGCCCGCCTTGAAAGCCCTCCAGCTACAGCGGTACTCCGATCGACCTTGCCCAGCACCTGCTGGGGTGCACTGGTAACCAGGGCCACGGCCTCCCTGGCACTCAGCGAAGTCAGGTCCATCACGACCCCGACGAGATCGAAGAACTCGGCCGAGCCGACGGTCTTGAGGATGAGGTCGAACTCCGACGTGGGTTCGGCCCCCGGCGCCGTCATGGCGATCGCCTCGGCAACCGTGGGACGATCTCCCGGTTCCTTGCGCAGCAGTGCGGTGATCAGCGCCGCCAGGTAGCCGGCATGAGCAGGCGGCGGGGGCTCGTGGAAGGCGATAGCGCGCAGCGTGCCGGTGAGGGTGTCACGTTGGAACGGGGAAGTGCCCTCAGTGGCCTGATAGAGCGTGACACCCAACGAGAACAGGTCGCTGGCCTCGTCGCCCTGGTCACCCCCAGCGCGTTCGGGGGCGATATACGCCATCGACCCGACAATCCCGCCGTCCCGGGTGAGCTTGGTGTCGGCCTCGTTGATCGCGATACCGAAGTCTGTGAGCAGGATGCCGCCGTCATCGGCGAGCATGATGTTGGCCGGCTTTACGTCCCGGTGGATGATCCCCGCCTCATGAGCTGCTCCCAGGGCGCTGAGAACAGCGGCGGCGATCTTCGCGGTCTCCTCGACCGACAATCGGCCCCAGCCCAGGCGGACTTCCAACGAAGTGCCCTTGACCAGCCGCATCACCGTCCAGCGGTCGGCTTGCGTCGACTCTGTCAAAGTGGCCAGGACGGTGCCGGAGGAGTCGAGGACCTGCGCCTTCAGGATGTCGGCGGCGCCGAGCCCGAGTTCGGAGGTACTGAACTTGAATTCGTGATGTCGGTCTGAGGGTGGTCAGTCGTCCAAGATCAGGCCGGTGGCGGCGAGGCATCCGTCGACCAGGTGGGGTCGGTGCTCGATCTTCTTCAAGCTCCGCTTGACGGCCCGGGCGAGCTCGTCGAGGTTGGCGGCGGCGAGGTTGCCGATGGTGCGCTTGACCAGCGACCAGGTGCCCTCTTGCGGGTTGAGATCCGGTGCGTACGACGGGAGTTGGAAGACGGTCAGCCAGTCCTTGCTCGCCTCGATGAACTCCCGCATCGGCGGCATCAGGTGGGCACGCAGTTTGTCCCACACGAGCACGATCGGGCCGAGCAAGTCCCTGTAGTCCTGCCAGGTCAGACCCTTCTTCTCGCCCTTGCGGCCTCGGTAGACGTGGAAGCTGTACAGAATCCGGGAGCGGTGACCGGGTCTGTAGCAGCTCAGCCCCGCCATAGAGACCCGGCCGACCCCCCGGCCGCGCACCCGCACGACCGGCGTGCAGCCGACCCTGCCCCAGGTCCTGGCGCGCGGCGGCCTCATCGACTGCCCGGCTTCGTCCTCGAAGACCAGCCAGGCCCCGCGGGCCGCCGCCGCGCTTCGACCCGCGGCCACGTCTCCTTTCTCCACACCTCGACGGCCGCGTCATCACGCTCGATAGCCCGGCGAACCGGCTCCTGCCAGGACCAGCCGTGCCGCTTGAGCAGGACCCACCTGCCCTCCACGGTGCAGAAAACGTAAAACAACCAACCGCTCAACGTCTTCACCCGTGCCAGAGTCCACCGCTGATCCTCCCAGCCATGAGCCAGCGGCCCACGCTCCAACTCCCTCTCCAACCGCGCCACCTGGGCATCAGACAGCTTCGGCCGACCGGGCGAACCCTTCGAGGCCACTCCTGCCGCACCACCCTCACGCCACTGCCGGCGCCAGCGCTCCACCGAGCGCACACTTTCCCGCAGCGCCGCCGCGATGTCCCTGTTCTTCTCCCCGCCCTCGAAGCGTTCCACGGCCCGCTGCCGAATCCGCTCCCGCTCGGCCTTCTCGGCGTCGGTCAAGCCGCCGCCCTGCGCGTACCTCACAGCACACGACTACCAGGACCAGCTCTCCGCGGTCGGGCGCACGCCGCGACTGCACCCATCCGGGCGACATCACGAATTCATGTTCAGTAGTACCGACAGCATCCCGAACATGAGTCGGGAATCCGCACGTGGCCGCCTGCGAAAAGTGCCTAAACAGGTATCGGGTACTCATCTCGGCTACGCCTGGCGCCATAGGCTGTATCAATGAATGATTTCCATGCCCGCGCATACCGCCCCGAGGACGCAGCGGCCGTCGCTGATCTGCTCAACGCTATCTCCAGGGCCAGTGGCGGGCAGCTCGAGCTCCCCGCCGCCGCAATCGAGAACGTGGTGAGAACTGAGGTCAAAGACCCGGCAAGGGACACCCGGCTGATCACCGACGCGGAGGGGCGGCTGCTCGCCGCCGCATTGGTACGCCTTCCGCCTGAGGACGGATTCCGGGTCAGCCTGGAAGGCGGGGTGCACCCCGACCGGCGAGGCCTCGGGATAGGCCGGGAGTTGCTTGCCTGGCAGCTCGACCGGGCAGCTGAACGGCACACCGAGGCCGCGCCGGAGGGGGAATGGCTGGCTGAGGTCGACACCGGCGTCCCCGACACGGCCGCGATCCGGTTGTACGAGCGGCTGGGGTTCACCGTCGAGCGGTTCTTCCTGGAGATGGCCGCGCCTACCCCATCTCCTTCCGCTGCACCGCCCGTCGAGGACCTGCAGATCGTCCGGTACACCCCGGACCGGGAACGTGAGCTGCACGCCGCCCACACAGCGGCGTTCCGCAGTGCCTGGAGCCACCAGGAGCGCATGTTCGACTCCTGGGCCGCAATGACCGTGCGGTCAAAGACCTTCCTCCCCGAGCTGGCCCGGTTGGCACTCGCCGACGACAAGGTCGTCGGATACGTCCTGCCGTACGCCGACGCGCCCCAAGCGCTCTACATCGGCCAGGTCGGCACCACCATGTCCTGGCGCCGACACGGCGTGGCGGGCGCACTGCTCGCCGACGTGCTGGGTGCGGCTGGCCGATCCGGCTACACCACAGCCGCACTGGAGACCGACGCCGACAGCACCACGGGCGCATCCAGCGTCTACGAGAAAGCCGGCTTCGTCATCAAGCACCGCATTGTCGTCTATCGCAAGCCCGTCCGATGACGGCCAGGAGCCGACACTTCGACTGATACTGCCGAGGCGCGTGTGACGTGGCCAGCTGCTCGGCACGGGCCAGGGCACCAGCGGGGATAGCGGTAGGTCGAGCTGCTTGGGCGGAGAGCACGCCGGAACGGGTGCCGGGCCCGAGTCGGCTGGCGGATCACCTCCGCGTCGGCGGAGAGCACCCGGCTGGACCGGATGTGCGCGGTCCCGCTCGCGGATCACCTCCGCGTCAGCGGGGGTCAGCCGACGAACGCGGTCTCCTCGCTGTCGCGTCGCCTACCTGCCCGGCCTCACGATGCGCCGCATCGCCGACCTCTACCCCGGCGAGGCCAAGACCGGTGCCCGCGACGCCTTCGTCATCGCGGACGCCGCCCGCACCATGCCGCACACCCTGCGCGGCATGCGCGGCATCGAGCTCACCGCGGAGACCATCGCCGAGCTGGAGATGATCGTCGGCTTCGACGACGACCTCGCCGGCGAAGCGACCCGCATCGCCAACCGCCTGCGCGGACCGCTCACCCAGATTCACCCGCATCTGGAACGAGTGCTGGGCCCAAGAATCGACCACCCGGCGGTCGTGGCCCTGCTGGAGCGCTTCGGCTCACCGGCCGCCCTCCACAAGGCCGGACGCCGCCGTCTGCTCGGCGTCGCCCGGCCCCTGCCCCGCGCATGTTCGAGCGCCTGGTCAAGGACATCCTCACCGCGCTCGACGAGCAGACCGTGGTGGTCCCGGGCACCGAGGCGGCCGCACTGATCGTGCCGAGGCGGCTCGCTGCGGGCCGTCCTCGACCAGCGCAAGGTCCTGGAGAAACGGATCCAGGAACGAACCGCTGGACGAGCACCCACTCTCGAAGGTCCTGACCTCCATACCCGGCATCGGGACCAGGACCGGTGCCCGGGTCCTGATCGACGTCGGCGACGCGAGCGCCTTCCCAACCGCCACCCACCTCGCCTCATACACCGGACTCGCCCCCCGCGACCCGCAGCTCCGGCTCCCCCATACGCGGCGAGCAACCCTCCCGACGGGGCAACAAGCAGCTGAAACGGGCGTTCTTCCTGGCCGGGTTCACCTCACTCAGCGACCCAGCCTCCCGCGGCTACTACGACAAGAAGATCAGCCAGGGCAAACGGCATACCCAGCCCCTCCTCTGCCTGGCCAGACTCCGGGGCGACGTCCTGTTCGCCATGCTCCGCGACGGGACCTTCTACGAGCCCCGGCCGGCCGCAGTCAGCTGAGCTGCGAATCCGCCATCAGCACCACGCGGTCGGCCGCTGGGTCGAACCCGAGCACCGGGCGCCCGTAGTCGCCTTCGGCGGTCATGGCCACCGGCTTGCCCAGCCGACGACCGACCGCAGCCAGGAACCCGCACAGGACGTCTACGCCTTCCTGGCCCTGCAACTCGCGAAGGTCGACATCGAAGTCGATCTCCTCGGCGAACATCGGACGGAAGATCGCCAGCACGCCCGAGACCGGCCAGACCTGCAGATTGACCGTCTCAGCGTCGGCCGGACGCGACAGCACCTCCACTGCAAGAGGCAGCGGCACGGCAACCCGACCCTGCGAGTACTCCCACGCCCAACCACATGACCGGACCACATCGAACACCGCCTGCCAGTCCTCCACCGAGGTGCCCTCCACGGACAGATCCGGCAGAGCACCCATCAGGTCAGGATCGAAGAAGTTCGTGACGTCATCCCACAGCAGATCCGGCATCCCGCCGTACTGCCCGCCAACGCCACCGGCCCACAGCCCGATTTCCTTGACGAGCCCCATAGAGCCACCCCCGTCCAAATCCACGTGGCCCAGGCAGCAACAGCGCCGGTGGCATCGGCCCAACTGCCAGCCGATGCCGCCCGGTCAGCTCGCCGTCAGGAGCCGCCGACAGGTAGCCGGGGCTCAACACGCGCAGCAGCAGTCCCGTTCCCAGCCCAGCTCCCGCCGCCCGGCCAGACGTCCGTTCGACAAGGAGCCCGATCCACGGAGCCCTTCGTCCCGGCCCCGGAGTCCTGTTCTGACCCCAGCCGCAACGTGGCCGAGCTGCTTGACCACGGTTCGTCAGGTCGCCCGTTGCCCAGGTCCCGCCGGTTCGTTGTCGAACCCGCTACCCGAGCACCGAGGCGATAGCCGCGTCGACGTCCTGCGTCGTGTTGAAGGGGTGGATGTCGCCGTCAGTCTCGCTCCACCACACGGCGGAGGTGTCCTCAGGTGCCAGGTCGGCGAGCACCCGGTAGACGACCTCGGGGTAATGCCGGACTCGTCGAAGGACACGTCGAACAGCCCGTCGAGTACGTCCTGGCCGTCGAAGACGGTGACGCCGGTGATCGTGGTCCTCATGCCTCGTCCTTGCCGTGGAGCTGGCCGTTTCCTGGGCGCGGCACGGCTTCTCCCGTGGGGTTGTCAGGAACTGACACACCGTGACGACTGTGGCGCGTGCGCATGATCCGGCACTGCAGTCCCGCCGGCACCCCCGACACCAGGGCGTCCGCCCGTCGGGCGCGGCCTCGTCCCGCGTGGCCGGGGGCCGTCGTCGCCGCGCGGCGTGCTTCCCACCCCCAACCCCGCGACTCCCGTAAGCCACGCCCGAGGAGACATGGTGACCAGCCATCAAGTACGGCACTCGCCTGTCCTGTTGGAGGAGATACCCGAGCGGTGGCGGGCGCTCCGCGAGGCCGGACCGGTGCGCCACACCGAGGAGGGGGGCACCTGGCAGGTGCTGGACCACGAGGGCGTCACCGCCGTGCTCGCCGATCCGGCCACCTTCTCCTCCGACCTCTCCTCGCTGGCGCCGACCCAGGAGGACTTCGACATCTTCCGGGAGGGCAGCTTCGTCGGCATGGACCCGCCGGAGCACCGCCAACTGCGCACACTGGTAAGCCAAGCGTTTACGCCGCGGGTCGTCGCGGGACTCGAGCCGCGGATCGAGGCGCTGTGCGCGCGGCTGCTGGACGAAGTCGCGGACCAGGACCGGTTCGACCTGGTCGACGCGCTGGCCTACCCGCTGCCGATCATCGTCATCGCGGAACTGCTCGGCGTCCCGGCCGAGGAGCACCGGCTCTTCCAGGAGTGGGCCGCCGTCCTGTTCGGCGGCGACCAACTCGGCGAGTCGGCCGACATGGCGGACCTGGAGCGGGCCTTGCAGGCCATCGCCCCGACCATCCGCGAGATGAACGGCTACATGCTCTCGCACATCCGGCACCGCCGCGCGCACCCGGGGGACGATCTCACCAGCCGGTTGATCGCCGCCGAAGTGGACAACGTCCGGTTAGCTGATGAGCAGATGGTCGGTTTCGTCGCACTGCTGCTGGTCGCCGGGCACGTCACCACCACGGCCCTGCTGGGCAACGCCATGGTGACCTTCGACCGGCACCCCGGCACGGACGCCAGGCTGCGGGCCGACCCAGGGCTGCTCCCGCAGGCCATCGAAGAGGTGCTGCGCTGGCTGCCGCCCTTCCCCGAACTCGGACGCCGGGTGACCCGGCCGGTTGTGCTCGGCGGCCGCAAGCTGCCAGCGGACGCGATGGTGACCGCGCACCTCGGTGCCGCCAATCGGGATCCGGCCCGCTTCGAGGCCCCCGAGACCTTCGACGTGGGCCGCCGGACCAATCCCCACCTGACCTTCGGCCACGGCATCCACTTCTGCTTCGGCGCGCCGCTGGCCCGCCTGGAGGCCCGGATTGCCCTGCGCACTCTGCAGGAGCGGTTCCGTTCCGTCGTCGTCCCTTCCTACGACGACGTGACCTACCAGAACCCCGCCGTCCTGATCGGCGTGCGCCGGCTGCCGGTCGAGGTCGTCAGATCCTGACACCGGCCGGCCGCCCCGCCGGGGTCTTGCCTGGTCAGCAGCCGCTGGGATCGATCGCCGGGCCACAGATCGGCGGGCGTCGAAACCCGTCTCCGCCCACGGACGAATTTCTGCCGCCGGACGACGCGGCTTACTGGCGTGCCTGGCGGCCGGTTCGGCTCGGCGTGCCCCGTAAAATTTAGTCATCATCTGACCTCTTACTCCCGCGGTCTGCGGGCGTCATGGTGGTGGGGCGGTCACCAGGATGAGACCGTGACGAGTCCGGGGAGGGACCCCATGGGGGCTTGGTGAGTTTGCAGGGCCAAAGAGGCCGGTCCAGCGCACCGGTTGCGGCGCCGCTGGCGGTCGGATCAGCGCTGGGGAGCCGTGCGGCCCTGCTGGACGCAACCTTCGAAGCGCTCACCAACGTGGTCTCCATGCCGCGCTGCACGGCGAGTCGCAGGGCGGCCCAGCTCAGCGCCTCGCAGGTGGCCGGCTTCTTGCGCTCGCGCCCACTCCGGCCCGCCACCGCCGCACCTTCGCCGCACCTTCGCCGCCGAGCGGATCCGCCGTCTTGTCTCTACGCAAGAGAATCCTGCGCGGTGCGCAAGATTGCCAGCGCGCAATTACTGACATCAGCTCTTTGGGGTGATGGATCTCCGTTCTGCTGACGGATGGTCACCTGCCGCTGTAGACCGTGTGGCATGCGATATGCGGATGGGGGCGGATTGACGGCGAAGGCACGTCAGCGCCGCGAGGCCGTGCGCCTGGAGGCTGCCGCGCTGTTCGGCGAGGGAGTCAAGCCTCCGGAGGTGGCCCGGCAGTTGCGGGTGAGCTGCAAGTCGGCCTACCAGTGGCACCAGGCCTGGAAGCAGGGCGGGGCGGCGGCGTTGGGCTCGCGCGGCCCGCACGGGCAGCGGTGCAAGCTCTCCGTGCGGTGCCAGGAGAAGCTGGCCGCGTACCTCGACCAGGGACCGGCCGCCCACGGCTGGGACGGGGACCAGGTGTGGACCGGTGCGCGGGTGGCCACGCTGATCGGCTGGAAGTTCCACGTTTCCTACAGCGTCTCGGGCGCCACCCGGCTGATGCGCCGGCTCGGCTTCACGCCGCAGACGCCCGCGCGGCGGTCCGCGGAACGTGAACCAAGCCCGTTACAGCCTGGAAGGAGGCGACCCGGGCGGAGGTAAAAGAGCTCGGGCGGACTGCGACGGATGGGTCTGCTTCGAGTTGCGCCGTGAGGCGCTGTATTTCGTGTGGAGGTGAGAGACCTTCGCCGCTTCTCTGTCGTAGCGGAGGGGGCCAGCGCCGCCAGCACGCTCGCGTTCCTGACGCCGGAGTCGGTAAGGAGAAGCTTCATCACACCCCGCAGTGATCTCATATGAGAGTAATTTCGCGACGCTGACACGACCGATTGCGAAGCAGCGTCACGGCTCGATGGTTCACTTGGGAGCCCCGCTGTAACGGTCGTGAGGTTCGGTCAGCCTGGCGGTCGGGGTGACGGCAAGCGGTGGGGGCCGTGCGCGCCCGAGGCGGTCGGCTGCTCACCTCATCCGCTCTCCTGCAGCGCGCTACGGATCCGCTCGGTCAGCGGATCCCGCGCGCCCAGGGCCTGGACGGATCGAACGAGGAGCTGTTCCAGGAGCGGGCGGCCCCTGGGGTCGGCGAGGGTCTGGTAGGCCTCCGCGAGAGCGCGCTGGGCGATGATGGTCACCCTGTCCCGCTCTCCGAGCACGCGGAGGCAGTGCGCAACTGCCTGCTCGAGCATGGGGACGCCCCGTTCCGGCTCACCTGCCACCGCATGGTCCTCGGCCAGGCCCACCTGGAGGTGGAGCGTGACCCAGTGGTCGGGGCCGAGCAGGTCCCGTGCCTCGCGCAGCGAATCGGCGTGCAGGCGCACGGCCTTGGCGACATCGCCGAGCTCTCGGTAGGCCCACGCCAGCAGGCTGCGGGAGAACAGGTCCTCGTCCTGGTCCGGGGACGGCTCTGGCCCCGCGAGGGCCTGCTCGAGCAGGGACACGACCTCCTGTGGCTCTCCGGCTCCCTGCCGGACGGCTGCCAACATGTTCTGGTAGCACCGCAGCCGGTGCAGCTCACCGACCTGCCGGGCAAGGACGATGTTGTCCCGTAGGAGGATCGCCGCCTGATCCAGCTCGCCGACGCGGGAGCAGGCGGACGCGAGGTCGTGGCGGCACGTCAGCATCTCGACGGGATCCTCGTCGCCGAGCCGCACGCACGTGTTCAGGGCCTGTCTGAAGAGAGGGACGGCCCGCTCCGCCTGACCCGTTTCCAGGTAGAGCCAGCCGAGATCACGCCGCAGGGACTGCGTGTCCGGATGGTCGGGGCCGAACGCGCGCTCGGTGTCGGGCAGCAGGACCTCGTACATGCGGACGGCCTCGGCCGGTTCGCCCGCCTCCTGGTGGGCGATCGCCAGACTTCTCCGGTAGACGAAGACGTGCGGGTGGTCATGACCGAGCGCCCGCTGCGAGGCGGCCACGTTCTCCACCCGCAGACGGAGCGCTCGGGGCCGGTCGCCGCTCAGTTCGTAGCTGCGCGCCAGCTTGTGGCGCGTCACGAAGGACGCGGGGTGGCCCGCGCCGTGCACGGCCATGCGCTCGGCGTGGTTCCGCTCGAACAGGGCCGCCGCCCGCTCCGGCGTGCCCGCCTCGTCGTGGGCATCGGCCAACACGTCCCTGATCTCCATGACGAGTTCGTCGGAAGCCGCCAGCACTCGCTCGGCATCGGCCAGAAGCACCGTCAGCAGTGCCGTGCTCCGGTCGAGGTCACCCGCGAGGCGATGGCTCACGGCCAGCCGCAGGCGGGCCCGGAGGGCGGCGGCGTGGTTCTCCCCCACGGACTGCTCCTCGCCGGCGACCATCTGCTCGTACAGTGCGACGGCCTTGGCCGGCTCGCCCGCGGCCTGGTAGCTGTGGGCGAGGCTCTCACGGGTCATCAGCGTGTCGGGATGGTCGGGCCCGAGGGTTCTCACCCGTACGGCCAGGTTCTGCTCGTGCAGTGTGACCGCTCGCGCGCGATCGCCGGCGCGGGCGTGCATCGCGGCGAGGTTGTTGCGGGTCAGGGTCGTGGCGGGATGCTGGTCGCCCAGAACCAGGATCTTGCCGGACAGGGCCGCTTCGTACCCGGCGATCGCCTGTCCCGGATTTCCGGCCTGCGCGTGCACGTAGGCCAGCGAATGACGGACGGCCAGCGTCTCCGGGTGGTTGATCCCGTGGATCCGTTCGGAGTCGGCCAGGACCTGCTCGAGGAGGGGGACGGCCCGTGCGGGTTCGTCCTGGTCCAGGTATGCGTCGACCAGGGCGTTGCGGTGGCCCATCAGGTCCGGGTGGTCGGTGCCGAGCCTACGCAGCGCGATGGCGAGGTTCTCCGCGAGGAGGTCGACCGCCGGCCCCGGCTCGCCGGCGGCACGGTGGGCCTGGGCGAGCGCTGCGCGGGCGGTCGTCGTGGCGGGGTGCTCCTCCCCCAGCGAGCGCACACGTTTGACGAGGATCTGTCGGGCCCGCACGACGGGCCGACGGGCCCCGAGTCGCCCGCGTACCGTGAGCTTCGGCCGCTCACGCCGCTCACGCCGCTCCGTCCGGGGGGTCTGCCGAGGGTCGTGGCTCCGGGCGAGGTGGTCCTGCAACTCGGCGTGCCGGAACTGGTAGATCGGCCCGACCCTGCGGAGGAGCCCGAGCCGGTAGGCGTCGTCGAGGAAGGCCGTCAGGCCGCGCGGCATCCGCCCGCGCAGGGTCAGCGTGTTCGTCACCACCTGGAACGCCAGTGAGGCATGGTGACGGCCGCTCGCCAACCCGACACCGGCGCCGAGGACGGCGCCGATCGCGAAGTCGGCGACGACCCCGAGGCCGAGGCCGAGCAGCCCCAGCATGACGTCGGCCACGATCCCGGTCACGGCGGCGGCCACCAGGACGCGGATCACGTTCAGCCTGCGGTCGACCCGCCAACTCGTCGCCGGCGTCTGCGCCCGGCCGTCCTCGTTCGGCGTCTCCGCCCAGGCCACGACGCCGACCAGCAACGCGGCCGCGAGGGTGCCGAGCAGCCCCGCCCGCAGTCCGACGGCCCACCCGCCCGTCTGCTGCGCGTCGAAGGAGATGCCGATGAGCACGCCGGTCATGGACGCGACCTTGGTCATCCTCCAGAGGAGACCACGGGTCAGCAACCTGAGGCCGGGCGCGCGGAAATTGGCCTGTCCGGGGGTCTCGTCCAGCCAGGTCCCGCCCTGCACGCCCGCCGTCACCCCGCACAGGACGACGACCAGCGCTCCGAACCACAGCCATCCCCACGCGCTCTGCGCGAAGGCATGCCACGCCGCGGCCGAGAACCCCGCGCCCACGAGGCCGGATACCGCCGTCGTCACCGTGAAGGCGAGCGCGGCGCAGGCTCCCCAGCCGAGCCCCGGAGCGACGGCGAAACTCAGCCCGAAGACGAACGGGGTGGTGGCTCTCGCGAAGATCGTGGGAGCGTCCCGCCGGAAGGTGTCGTGGGCGAGACGCCACCAGGCGAAGTCGCGCGTTCGCGCGGTGCCGTCGCTGTTGCGCGGATTGGTGAGATGCCAGGCCAGATAGCCGAGCTGACGGCGCATCCGCTCGGCCTCGTGGTGCCGACGGGGGCGGAACGGCTCCCCCGCGTTGCTGGTCGGCGGCTTGCTGGCGATGGCAGCCGGGATCAGCTGGTCGAACAGATGGGCTCGCAGGGCCGCCGGCGTCGGAAACCGGCCTTCGAGCAGGGGGGTCGGATCGGTCCGGGTGACCAGGTAGGTGGCGCGCACCAGCCACAGGCCGAGGGGGAGCGAACAGGTGGTCGCCAGGATGCCCGCCGGACTCGCCGCGGAGTGCGGCCCCCTCAGGCCGGACAGGACCGCCTCCCACACCGGCCCGGGCTGCGGGGGCAGACAGGTGTGCAGGTACGCGGCGACGGCTTCGGGGCCGAGGGGCTCGGCCTCGATGACCGCGGCGGACGTCAGGACATCCCCGACGTCCGCGACGGCCTCGGCGTACTCGGCGGTCCGGCTTGTGAGGATCAGTTGGTCGGCGGCGCTCAGTGACCTGTTGAGCGCTGCGACCACCGACACCCGGGCCTGCCGGGGAAGTTCGTCCAGGCCGTCCAGCACGGGGAGGATCTCGCTGCGCGCGGCGAGGGCCCGGGGGACGTCCACGCCCAGGCCCGGAGCGCGCATCCCCGGGTAGTCCTGGCCGAGCCGCCAGGCCAGCCACTCGTGCATCCGGGGGAACCGCGCGGTGTCCCAGTCCGCCACCGAGAGCAGGACCGGGACCGGCTCTTCCCGGTTCCCGGGCAGCTTGCGGCCCGCGAGGAGTTCCAGCAGCAGTTGCACCGCCAGGGTCGTCTTGCCGGCGCCCGGGCCGCCGACGATGACCAGCCGCCTGCGCCGCAGGTGACGGAAGCCCGCGGCCACATCGGCGATCCGGTCACTCGACCCCGTGGGCAGTCGCGGACCGTCGAAGACGTTGGCGGGATGGTCCATGACCTCGCCGCCGACGGCCAGCCGCCACCGAACCGGCATCGGGTCGGGGTCGTCCAGCGCTCTCGCGGCGGCCTCCGCCCGCCACTGCTCGGTCACGGTGCCGGCGAGCACGTCCTTCGCCCGCTCGATGTCCGCGTCGGCCAGCGGGCGCCGGGCCGACCTGCGAGCAGAGCCACCGCCCTCGTGGATGTGGATGACCTGGTCCCCGGTCAGGACGGAGCCGTAGTTGTCTCCCCCGATCGCGGCGGCCCGCTCCGTGGTCGCATGGACCCCTGCGGAGCGCGCGGTGTCCGGGGAAGGCGGCAGCTCCTGGCTCCGCCTGCCCCAGGGCCGTCTCACGGGCGTCGGCCCTCGGAGTGGTCGCCGGTGGACAGCGGGCCGGAGTTGTCCCCGCCGATGGCGATCGCGCGATCCCCTCGCGCGGCCACCGTCTTCGCGGCTGGCGGCGTGTTCTCGGCTGCCGACGTGTTCGACTGCGGGGACGTGTTCGCCTGCCGGGATGCGGGCCGCGCGGCGGCGGGTTCCTCGGCCGCGGCCTGACCGGGGGCCGCCGGTACCGCATCGCCCGTGGTGTCGCCGGTGATGACGTCGCCCCTGTTGCCTCCCCCGATGGCGACGGCGCGCGGGCCGGAAGCCTGGACCGCGAGGCCGGGTGCCTGGACCGCGGGGCCGGGGACCGGGCCTTCCTCCCTGGGGCGGGTGGCGAAGCCGTGCCCCCACAGGGCCGCCAGCGCGGCCAGCGCCACACCGAGAGCGGAGGCCACCGCCCAGCGGCTCGCCGGGTCCGCCAACACTCCGGGCAGCGCCACGGCTCCGCACAGCCAGGTCGGCACCGCGAAGGCCGCGACCGTCACCGCCCCTGCCACCACCCATCGGGCATCTCGTTGCACGCCGCCCCCTCAGTCCGCGGTCTTCCTGCCGACTACCACGATGACACCAACTCCCCCTCTCCGGTGCCCTTCTCACACACAGTTCATCCACCGGGAGGCTGGCTAGGGCTACGGCAACGACTGCGGCTACGGCTACGGCTGCGGCTGCGGCTGCGGCTGCGGGGCGGGGACGGCCGCGGATGTCCGCGCCCTGGGTCTTCGCGCTTCATGAAGTACGAGAAGGCCGACCTGTGGCTTTCCGATGGTGATGGGTGCGTTCCCGCTGGTCAGCCATAGTGCCGGTATCTCGGTGGCGGAGACGGGGTGCCGTGTCGTCTCCTCGGTGGAGGTGCCGGATGCCGTCAGTGATGGGACTGCTGGAGGAGCGCGAGCGGGTGCCGGGCAGCGAGTGGAGGTTCTGCGGGCCGAGCTGCAGGAGGCCGAGGCCGCGTGGGGGCAGTTCGTGATTGCACGTCAGACAGTGGCCGAAGTTCTGGCGGAACCGCCTGTGGGCGAAGAGGCCCCGTCGGCCGGGGCGGCCGGTGAACGGGCTGCGCGGGTCGCCGGGGCGGGGTCCGGATCGGTGGTGCCCGTCTGGAGAAGGGTCTCGATCCGGGTGCGCTGGCGCCGGCACGGGGAACACCTCTCACTTCACCGGGACGCCACCGAGCTCCCGCACAGACCGAGGGCCCCGCGGACAGCTGACTGTAGTTACGCCGAAAGCCGGCCGGCCGAAGCCTCTCGGTCCGTGACGGCGGGCCCACCGACGAAGGAAACCCGCTTGCCGATCCACGGCACCTCGGACATGCTCATCCTGTGATCACCACACCCTGCAGCCGCCGACCGACTCTCACGCCTGCAGAGGACCACGATCTTGAACTACATGATTCGCGAGTACACACCTGCTGACGAGACCTCCTGGCTGCGTTGCCGGGTGCTCGCCTTCCTGGACACGTCCTTCTACGACGCCGTCGTCCCGTCCAAGCCCGCAATCGGGGCGTCTGGCCTCGAGCTCGTCGTGGTCGACGAGACCGGTTCCGTGGTCGGGATCATGGACACGGGCATCGAGGGCGAACTGGCCACTATCGACACCGTCGCGATCCACCCCGATCACCGGCGCCGCGGTCTGGGACGACAGTTGCTCAAGCGGACCCGCGAGTGGGTTCGCGCCACCGGAGCTACCACGCTGGATGCCTGGACCAGGGACGATGCGGGCACGCTGGCCTGGTATCGCGCGATGGGTTTCGCCGAGAGCGACCACTACCTGCACGTCTACGCCTTCCACTACACCGACCGCGCAGAACCGGGTCGCGCGATATCCGAGGCCCGCCCAGGACTGCGACCGATGCTCGTCTTCCTGCACGCCCCGATGGCGGACGAGGAGCGACTGCGGGGCGAGTTCGCGCGTGTCCACGTCGATCGACGCTTCGCCATGCCGATCTGACGCATCGTGTGACCTATTTCGTCGCCGGCCTCGGCTCACCGCGTAACAGCGACCGGTGGGCCGAGGCCGTTGGACCACCATGATGCCCTGGCCAAGACCCCGGGTCGATGGTGTGGACACGGCGCCGACGGCACCCAACCCCGCCCTCTCCTGCCTCGCGGATGATCACAACGGACACCCCGCGACTGCGCCGAAGCCCTCGCCGGGAAGGATGTCCCGGTAGGTGACCTCCTCGACCAAGTAGAGGATCGTGCCGGTCTGCTGGGTGTTGCGCTCCCAGCAGGAGTCGGCCATGAGGCCGCATCCTCTCGGCCGCTGGGCGGTTTCGGCCAGCGTGTCGCCCGCCTGGCGCACAGGGCCTCCTTGCCGCGAGCGGGCGCACCCCGCTTGCATGGCCACATGCGCCGACGAGATCTCGTACTTCTGACCGATCACAGTTCGACCGAGGGCACCCGGGACGCGATTGCCACCGCCGTGCGGCGGCTGACCGGCCGCGAACCCGTCATGCTGGACGCGCGGCGCTTCATGACGGACGGCCCCGACAACGCCACCAGCGGCTGGATCGAGGACACGGGCGGGGGAACCGTCCGGCTGGAGGCCGAGGGGCGCGCCGTGACCACTGACACGGTGGTCGTCTACGAGATCCCGCCGCACCGGCGCCCCGCCTTCGCCCACTGCCAGCGGCTGCTGCGGGCGTCGGGCGTACGCTCGCTCGGCACCGACGTCGAGGCTTGGCGGACGGCGACCGAGAAGGACCGCACGGTCGAGCGCTTCGCCCGCGACAGCGTGCCGCAGATGCCGACGGTCACGCTCTCCCGGCCGAGCCCGGAGGCCGCCGCCGAAGCCTTCGAACGGCTCGGCGGCGACGTCTGGGCTCGGCCGTGCGTCGGCATGGGCGGCAGCGACGTCTTCCACGTCACCAGCCACGCCCAACTCGTCGCCGCCACACGGCACTACGCGGAACTCGGCGCCGACTGGCTGATCGCCCAGGACGCCCGGAACTTCACCGCCGACGGGCGGCGCCACCAGTACCGGGTGGTCGTCCTCGCCGACCGGGCCATCCGCGCGACGGAGCACCTCCAGGCAGACCCCGACGCCCCCTGCAACGAATGCCAGGGCGCCGTCTCCAGCACCCTGGAGATCGAGGAACTTCCGGCAGGCATCGAGGAGTTGGCCATCCTCGCGACCAAGTCCCTGGGCCTTCCGCTGGCTGGCGTCGACCTCGCCGCCGAGAGCGGCGGTGTGGTCTTCGAGGTCAACGTCCACCCGGCCTTCAACCGCATCCGAGGGGTGGAGCAGGTCGCCATCCCCTACGTCGCGGCGCACCTGCGCCCCTGAGGTGGCCGGCGGGCGATGCCGGGATCAACCCTCGCCCGCCGCACGTCAGACCACCCATGACGACCCTGAACTCGCCGACGCCGAAGCAGCCGTCCTGCTCCTCCCCTTGCTGCTCACCCGCACACCCAGTGGTGCGTGGAGAGTGCAGCTGCGTTCGCGGTCCGAACCGGGTTACGAGGGCCAGTCGAGCACCGTCAACTCGGGCCACTGGTCCCGCCGGCGCGCCGCCTTCGCCTCGTAGACGGCGCGCGGCGCGAGGACGGGGTTGGGCCGCACGACCAGGTTGAAGACATCGGCCGGCCCGTGCGGCTCGTAGACGCGCCAGCGCCCGTCCGGCTCCTGACGGACACCCAGGCAGCAGGTGGTCGCGGCGAAGCTCTCGATCGCCGCCTCCGTGCAGTCGTAGGGCGCACAGGGAACGCCGAACTTCTGCTTGTACCAGAGGTGCACGCGCGCTTCGTTGCGCACCTCGACGTGAACCGGCACCCCGGCGAACGCCTCGCCTGCGGCCCGGATCGCGGAGTCCTCCGCCTCCCAGGACAGGTCGGTGTCGGAGAAGTAGAACAAGTCGTAGTCCTTGATGCCGTGCCCCGGAGGCCGGCCCGTGACCACGTTCCACACCGCCTGGAACAGGCATCCCGCGGTGAGGTGCCACCCGGGGAGGTCGAGGACCACCGCCCGGTCCAGCACCTCCAACAGCACCTCGTTGCGGGCGAGCGTGGACTCCAGGGCGGCGAGCTGCTCATCGAGGGGAAGACGGCCGATCACCAATCATACCTACCACGGGACCGACACCGTGGCGTCAGACCCCGTACGCGTACCCGATCGTCAGTCGCGTCGGCAGGCCCCACTCCGACCGTGCGGGGTGCCCGAAGGCGAAGGGCGTCGCCTCGCGAGGGACGCAGCGCCGCCTCACCGGAAGCCCGACCGGCGCGACGAGCGGTCGCCGAAGTCAAGTGAACCCTGGTGGTTCGCGTCGGAACTGAGCGCACATCAGCTGTTCATCGGCAACTGTCTACCCGCATAGACTCCCATTTGATGGCATGGACACATCCCCCCGACGGACCCCGGTCGGGCCGATCTCCATGGAGCCTCCATGCCTCGTGCCAACCGTCTCGCCAGCACCGCGACGGCTCTCGCCCTCGCCTCGGCCGGCCTCGTCCTGGGCGGCGGCGCCGCCCACGCCGCCACGGCGCCGCACGCGCTCCAGACCGCCGCCGCGTCCTGCTCCCAGGCGTACCTGCCGCTGCCCGACTCCTCCTGCACTCCGGGTGTGACCAATCCCGATGTCACTCCCGACAACATCCAGAGCACCATCTGCGTGTCCGGGTACAGCGGTTCGATCCGCCCGCCGGTCAGCTACACCAACGCGCTGAAGGTCCAGCAGATCGCGGCGTACGGCTACTCGGACACCAACACGGCCGACTACGAAGAGGACCACTTCATCCCGCTCTCGCTCGGCGGCAGCCCCACGGATCCCGGGAACCTGTGGCCGCAGCCCCGCTACAGCGTCAACGGCTACACGTCCGCCGACAAGGACACCGTCGAGTTCACCCTCTACCGAGCCGTCTGCAACGGCACGGTGGACCTCACCTCGGCGCAGAACGCGATAGCCACCGACTGGACCACCGCCGCCTCGGTGCTGGGCCTGGGGTGAAAACGCCACGGCTCCGCCGGGACGGCGCACCACACGACGAGATTCCGCGCAGTGCGGGTACGGAGCGGCCGCCGACGCCCGCAGATTGGTTCCTGACGGGCCACGACATCCCGTGAGTCAACGGCCGCTGACAACCCGCAACCGGGGCGAGGAGGACGCTGCGCTTGAGCACCTGGGCCCGGATGAGCCGGACCGTGGGCGGGATCGGCAGGGTGACGGGGGTACGGCTCCACCGAAGTCACAGTGCCAGGTGGCCGAGCTCGGCGGCCTGGACGAGCTTGTCGAGGGACCACGCCTTCGTGCCCCGGTCCACCTCGATGCTGATCGGCCGTCCGGTGCCGGAGCGGTGCCGCAGCTGCACGTCGAGGCGCCCGGTCCGCCCCCGCCGGGTGGCGGTGGGCAGGTTGACCTCCCACTGGACCTCGTATCCCTGGTCGATGGCCCAAGCGGCCGCCGAGTTGGTGAAGAAGGCGGTCACCTGGGGGGGTGGACAGGTCAGTGACCTGCTGGCGGTTGAGCCAAGCCCGCAGCGAGTTGGCGGCCGCGTCGAGCCCGGCTTCTGACATGAGCGACAGTCTGCCCTGCGAGCCTGACAGCTCGTCACGCCCTTGGCTGACTCGCGGCCGGCGGCGGGCGCCAGCTCCGGGATGATTCTGGGCGCCATCCGAGGACATCCTTGCGTCCGCACCAGGTGGAGGCGCTGTAGGTGATCGTGCGGGGGCCTGACGCCACGTCCGGGGCGCGGTGCGCCGCCGCAGGGGGTGACGGCGCAAGTGGCAATGGGGTCGGGCAAGTTCCGCTCGGTGCTGCTCAGCGCCGTCCACGGGCCGCACCACGTGCTCGGCACCAAGGTCGTCGCGGCTGACCACCACCGGCCAGCACCGGACCGCGGCGCGCAGGGCCTCGCGATCCGTTCGACCAGCGCAGTGCGTTCGTGAAGCTGTGACCAGCGCTGTTGGCGAGCTTGAGCTGGTTGGCGGGCGGGGCGCGCGGCGCGTCTGGTCCGCGTTGTGCCGTGTGGTCATGCAGCGCAGTGCTGCCGCAGTGCGTCCAGCTGAGTGGCCAGGTACTCGCGGCTCCACGCGTAGTGTTCGGGATTGGACGTCCGGAAGCCGCGGGGCTCGCTCTCGATGATCAGGATGAGGCCCAGGTAGACGCGGTAGAGCGCGAGCCGGTGGGCCAGGCCCGGGGTGGACTCCAGCTCACCGCCGGCCTCGCGGTAGCCCGCGACCACCTCGCTGTCCTCGCCCGCGGCACCGCCGAACTCCAGGGATACCAGCTCGGCCGCCGGATCGCCGAAAAACGCCCTTTCGTGGTCGATCAGTCCAGTAATTCGTGTGCCGTCGTGGAAGACGTTGCCGGGCCATAGGTCGAAGTGGACGAGGCGTGGCTCGGCCACCTCCGCCAGCCGCTCCTGAGAGGCGGCCACCAGGGCCGTGAATTCCTTTGTGGGCGCTCCGAGTTCGGCTCCGAAGCGCTCGGCGTCCGTCAACAGGGCGGCCGTCATCAGGCTGAAGGCGGCGGGCCAGTCATCCGCCTGAAGGGAGGACTCGGGTGCGGGGTAGCCAAAGCTCCCGTCCGGGGACGGGATCGCGTTGATCAGGGCCGCCAGCTGCCCCAACTCACGGCGCAACAGCTCGGGTCGGTGCGGTTGCGTCTGGTCCCAGGGGCTGCCGTCGAGCCAGGACAGCACCAGGTGGTCCACACCGGCACACAGCAACCGCGGTGTCGGCACCCTGGCCCCGGCCGCACTGTCGAGCAGCCGGTAGACGGCTGCCTCGGTGCCGAGGATGCCGCGCTCATAGCGGAGCACCGGCACGTCCGCGGGCGGGGCGATCTTGACCAGGACGCTCCGGCCGTCGAAGAGCCGGACGCGGTACGCGGTGTTGAACGTCCCGCCAGTCAATTCCCGCTCCAGCCGACCGCCCTGGCCCAGCGAGCAGTGCAGCAGCGCGTCCAGGGCGGCGGCGTCCAGACGCCGCTTGCTCAGGCTCTCCACGTCGCACACCTTAACAAGGGGCGGGCGCCCGACACCCGGCAGGAAATCCACCCTCAGGTCGAGCCGGTCCAGGACCTCTCCGTCGGCGCGCACCCGGAAGGCGGCCTTGGCCATCGGCAGGTTGTAGACGTCGTCCCGTCCCCGGAGGGCGTCCAACAGCCGCTCGGAGTCACTATCAGCAGCGGATCGCCGTCATCCCCAACCAGGACTCTCGTATCAGCTGGCCGGTCCTCGACTGGCCTGGCTGGGTCATGGCGCGGATCGGTCCCAGCTCGTAGGTGATGCGGCGCAGCCCGGCCTTCAACCCGCGGCGCCGGATCCTGGGGCAGATCGTACGCGAAGTGGCCCGGGACGGGTACACAGCGGCGTCGCTCTCCTCGTCCTGCTCCGGAAGTAGAACCCGGCCTCGAGCACGGGAAGCTGCAGCCGGCCCTTCGCGGGGTCCCACGCCAGCGTTGGACGGCGTCGCCGCACGCACCGCGGCCCGCTCCGCCGGCTGGATGCGCAGTGGCAGCAGCTCACGCTCCGCCCATGTCCTCGGCCGCGCACCACACCGTGACGCGCCTCGTGACGTGTCTCGGGCCCGGTGCGACCTGGTGGACCAACCGGGAGGGTAACTCCTGGAATCCCGTGACCGCCTCACGTTCGATGGCGTGGTTGCTGGAAGCAATGGCGAGCTCTTCGCGATTCTGCTCCAGGTTGGCGAGGACTGAGCCGGAGATCGAAGTCGCCCTCGACGCGTGGGTCGGACAGGACAACCAGGCCGACGCGAGGTTCGAGACGAACCGACAACAAGAGTTCGATTTGAGTAGTTGTCACCAGAGCCTGTGGTGCGTCGGCCGGCGCCGGCGCGGAATTCGGGCATGCCGAGGTGGACGGTGGACGGTTGGGCTGCCCGGTCGCGCATGGCCGCCAGCTTCTGTACGGCGGCGGCCATGGTGGTCTCGATGGCGGCGACCTCGCCGAGCCAGCCCTGATCCCTGGCTTCCTGGAGGCGGCCGACGAGGTTGGCGTGGATCTCCTGGAGGCGTGGCATCTGGGCTGGGTCCACGAGGAGTAAGGAGCACCTGACGCAGGCGTTTTCATGCGCAACTCGGTGATCCGCTGGTCGCGGACGTCGGCGAAGCGGTGCTGCCGCTGGCCTACCAGCGCATGCCGAGTGCGTCGAGTGCGGCGATGCATTCGGGCGTGATGCCGCCGTTCTTGACGCCGCTGCGCAGCTGGCGCTGGTGGAGGATCCAGTGGCCGAGCTTCGTACCGTCTGGGCGAGGAAGTCGTGCGGCACGTCGGCCGGTAGCGCCAGAGTGATCTTGCCGGGCAGTCGCGGCTCGCCCCCGAGGGCGAGGTCGCTGCGGCGGGCATCCAGGGTTCTGGCCAGAATCCCGCGGAACGCAGTGGTGCGGGATCAGTTACCCGCAGGTCACTGGCTACTTTCGGGCCTTCTGGGCTCCGGTCGGCCGATCCTAGGTTCACGGCATGAGCACCTTCCGCACCGGAGCCTGCCGCCCGCGCCTGAGGGCCACTGCCCGGGCACACCCCCGGATCAGGCACGTCCACCTCACGCATACCTGCTCTTGCTCGCGCCGTACTGGGCGCACCCCTGTGGGGCGGGGTAGGGGTGCCCGGTGAGCGGCTTCGCAGACAACCAATCGCGGTCCTGCTCAGGCATCCGGGCCGCCAGCGTCCAGCGGAGCGGCGGCCCGCTCGACCGCCGCCGCGATCCGGGTCCGCCGCCGCTGCGAGGCGGTCAGGCGGCCGGTGCGCAGGTCGCGGGCGGCGCCGACCAGGCGGGCGGCCATCGCGGTGACGTCGCGGGCGGTGATCGCGGCGGCCACCTCGCGGGCGGCCAGCCCGGTCGCGTCGGCCTCCAGGATCGTCTTCAGCGCGCTGCTCATCAGGGCGCGCTCGGCTCCCCGGCGGTCGGCGACCGCCTGGCCAGGACACCGCCGCGGCTATTGCCGCTGCCCGCGCCGACCCGGTCGTGCTTCTCGTAGCCGAGGTGGTCGGTGGTCTCGCTCTCCAGGGCGGACTCCAGCACGCGCTTGGTCAGCTGCTGCGCCAGCCCGCCCTCGCCGGTCAACTGCAGCCCGCTCGCGCGGGCCCGGTCAACCAGCTGCCCGATCGACTGCTCGTCCAACCGGTCCGCCGGCAGCTCGAGCGGCCGGACCTCCTCAACAGCTTCCACAGAGACAGTCACGTCGCTCATCAGGTGCTCTTCGTTGATCGGGAGATACAGCCGGTCACCGTACAGACCCGTTCCTGATGCGGGGCAAGAGCCGCAGTGGCAGCTTGGTCCTTCGGGGGTGTTACGCCGAGTGGAGCGGCGGCCGGCTGGGTCGGTGATTGCGGTGGCGCGGGCCGCTGGTTCGGAGGTGACCGGATGGGTGTGTCGGTGGGAGTCGAGGAAGAGTTCCACGTCGTCGACCTGGGCAGTCGCGTGCTGGTAGCGCGGGCCCACGAGGTACTGGAGAGGCTGCCGGAGCGCGGGTTCATCAGTGAGTTCTTGCAGTCGGTCGTCGAGTCCAACAGCGGCGTGCACGTGTCGCTGGACGCGCTGCACGGTGATCTGAGGCGCTCGCGGCAGGTCCTGTCCGAGGCCGCCGCCGGGCTCGGGCTGGCGATCCTCGCGGCGGGGACCGCCCCGTTGGCGCGGGTGGGGGCGGTGGACGCGACCCCGCACCCCCGTTACCTGCACATGGCCGACGAGTACCGCGTGGTGGCCGACGAGCAGCTGATCTGCGGCGTGCAGTTCCACGTGGACGTGCCCGACCGCGACACGGCCGTGCGCGCGATGAGTGTGCTCTCGCCCTGGCTGCCTACGTTGCTGGCGCTGTCCGCGAACTCGCCGTTCTGGCTCGGCCGGGACACCGGTTACGCCAGTTGGCGGACCCTGCTGTGGCAGCGCTGGCCCACCAGCGGGCCGGCCGGCTGCTTCGACTCCGCGGCGGATTACGACGCGGCCGTGGCGGGGCTGGTGCGCTGCGGAGTCATCAGTGACGCCGGGATGGTCTACTACGACGTCCGGCCCTCCGCGAACCGTCGGACGCTGGAGTTGCGGGTCTGCGACGCCTGCCCCCGGGTGGAGACGGTGGTGATGCTCGCCGGTCTGTTCCGGGCGCTGGTGGTGGATGCCTGCGCCGAGGTGCAGGGGACCGACCGCTGCCGGCACACCCGCCCGCAGGTGCTGCGCGCCATGACCTGGCGGGCCGCTCGCTCGGGTCTGGGCGGCGACCTGGTCGACCCGATCACCGGCCGGGCGGTCCCGGCGCGGGTGGCGGTCGGCGCTCTGCTGGCGCGGCTGCGGCCGACGCTGGAGGAGTTCGGCGACTGGGAGCTCGTCTCGGCGGGGGTGCGGGAGAGCCTGGCCCGGGGCGACGTCGCCGACCGGTTACGACGGATCGCCGCCGGCGGGGGCCTGACGTCGGTGGTCGACTTCCTGGTGGCCCAGACCCATGCCCGTCCCACGACGGGAGCCCCTGTTTCAGTGCGTGGACGGAGGTGAGCGGGCATGTGCGGACTGAGCGGTGAGATGCGCTTCGACGGCTGGCGTCCCGACCTGGCGGCCGTGGAGCGGATGACCGACCGGCTGGCGCCCCGTGGCCCGGACGGCCGGGGAATGTGGTCGCAGGGCGCCCTGGCCCTCGGTCACCGGCGGCTGAAGATCATCGATCTGTCGGAGCGCGGTGCCCAGCCGATGACCGACTCCGAGGCGAGACTGACCGGGGTCCTCAACGGGTGTGTCTACAACTACCGTGAGCTGCGGCAGGAGTTGCAGGCACTCGGGCACCGCTTCTTCTCCACGTCCGACACCGAGGTGCTGCTCAAGGCCTACCGGCAGTGGGGGACGGCGTGCGTCAACCACCTGTACGGCATGTTCGCCTTCGCCGTGGCCGAGTTGGACACCGGACGGCTGGTCCTCGCCCGCGACCGCCTCGGGATCAAGCCCCTCTACCTGGAGCGCCGGCCCGGCCTGCTGCGGTTCGCCTCCTCGTTGCCCGCGCTGCTCGCGGGCGGCGGGGTGGACACCTCGCTCGACCTGGCCGCGCTGCACCAGTACCTGAGTCTGCACGGTACGGTCGCCGCGCCACGCACCGTGCTGGCCGGGGTCCGCAAGCTCCCGCCGGCCACCGTGCGGGTCGTGGAGCCGGACGGCCGCCAGCGGGACGAGCGGTACTGGCAGCCGTCCTACCTCCGCCGCCCCGAGCACGCGGGCATGACCGCCGCCGACTGGCGCGACGCCGTGCTCGACGCGCTGCGCACGGCCGTGCGGCGCCGCACGGTGGCGGACGTGCCGATCGGGGTGCTGCTCTCCGGCGGCCTGGACTCCAGCCTGATCGTGGCGCTGCTGGCCGAGTGCGGCCAATACGACCAGGCCACCTTCAGCGTGGGGTTCGAGAGCGAACGCGGGGAGCAGGGCGACGAGTTCCACTACTCCAACCTGGTGGCCCGTCAGTTCGCCACCGACCACCACCAGATCATGGTGCCCTCCGACCGGGTCCAGGCCGCCCTGGACCGGGCCGTGAACGCCATGAGCGAGCCGATGGTCAGCCACGACGTGGTCGCCTTCCATCTGCTGTCGGAACAGGTCTCCAAGCACGTCAGCGTGGTGCAGAGCGGGCAGGGCGCCGACGAGATCTTCGCCGGGTACCGCTGGCATCCTGCCCTGGCCGCCGTGCCGCGTGAGCAGGAGCCGGAGACCTTCATCCGGACCTTCTTCGACCGCCCGCACGCCGAGTTCGCCCGCATCCTGCAGCCCGACTTCCTGCCGGGACACGACGCGTCCAGCGAACTGGTGCGTGCGGACATGGCGGTCGAGGGGGCCGAGACCGCGCTGGATGCGGCCATCCGGCTGGACACCCACGTCCTGATGGTCGACGACCCGGTCAAGCGGGTCGACAACATGACCATGGACTGGGGCCTGGAGGCCCGCGTGCCGTTCCTGGACCACGAACTCGTCGAGCTGGCCGCGGCCTGCCCACCGGAGTTCAAGCTCGCCCACGGGGGCAAGGGGGTCCTCAAGGAAGCCGCCTGGAAGTTGCTGCCGCGCGAGATCGTCGACCGGCCCAAGGGCTACTTCCCGGTGCCGGCGATCCGGCGGATGGCCCCGCCAGTGCTCGACCGGATCACCCAGACCCTCGCGGCTCCGGCGGCCAGATCCCGGGGCGTCTTCCAACAGGCCTACCTGGACGAGCTGCTGGCCGCGCCGGACACCCACCGCACGGCGCGCGGGGCGAACGCCCTGTGGCAGGTGGCCCTGCTGGAGATGTGGCTGCAGTCTCACGGAATCGGCTGACGGGAGGCGCGCCATGGCGGACCGGCAGACGGATCCCGCAGCCCGGGCAGCAGCTCCCCGGGCTGTGGCCCTCCCGGGTGCCCCCGGCTCGCGGGAAGGGCACAGCCCGGTCAGCGCACACGGCTGCTGGTACCCGTCCGCGGACCCCACCGGTGCGCACGTGGCCTTCATCTGCAACCGAGGCGGTGTACCGCAGTTGTGGACGGGAACCGCCGACAGCGACGACGTGCACCTGCTGGACACCGGTCCCGACCCGGTCGTCGAGGTCTCCTGGTCCCCGGACGGTCGCTGGATCGCCTACACCACGGCGCCGGGCGGCGGCGAACTCACCCGAGTGCTCTGCGTCCGGCCGGACGGCAGCGACCGCCGGGTGCTGGCCGGCGCCGCACCGGGCAGCACCGCCTACCTCGGCCGCTGGAGCCGCGACGGTTCGACCCTCGCCATCACCGCCAGCCAGCCGCCGGCGGGACCGCTCCTCGCGGAGCCCGGGGGCACCGCAGCAGCTGGTTCCGCGACATACCCGTCCGAGAGGAGGGACGGGCCGCCGGTGCCGCTCGGCGGCGCGCACTGGGGCCACGTCGGGACACCCGTCACCGGCGCCGCATCGCCGGCCGCACCGCGCCCGCGGTGGCCGGCGTCCGGCGCACTCGAGCCCGAGCCGCATCTCACCGGCGGCGGGCTGGCCGTCTACCTGGCCGATCCGGCCGGCCTGCGGCCGCCCGAGCTCATCGCCACCGAACCCGCCGGTGCGACGCTGCGGCTGTGCGACATCACCGCGGACGGCAGACTCGTCCTGCTGCTGCGCGGACCTCGCGGTGGGCGTGAGGCCGTGCTGCTGCGCACCGCGGACCGCACGAGGGCCTACGCGCTGCCGGTGGCCGACGGCGACCCGTGGATCGGCCGCCTCTCGCCCGACGGTCGGCGGCTCCACCTGCGCAGCGACGCCGAGCGTGAGTTCGCGGCCCTGATCACCGCCGAGCTCGGACCGGACGGAAGCTGTCTGCGCCGTGCCGTGACCGCGCAACGCGAGGACGCCGACCTGGAGTTGCTGTGGATCCCGGACGACGGCCGCAGTGCCGTCCTGGCCTGGAACATGCACGGCCGCACCGAGCTGGAGGCGCTCGCCCTGCCCACCGACGGCGTCAGCAGCGGAAGACAGCTGGGCGATGGGGCCAGCGGCGGCCAACTATCGCCGCGCGCGGTGCCGTTGACGCATGAGGTGGTGACTCGGATCAGCTCGGCGGGCAGCCGGGGACTGGCGCTGGCCGTCGCCGGCTCGCGGCGCCGGCCCGGCATCTGGCACACACCCGACGGTCTGACGCCGCTGCGCACCCCGTGGTCCTCGCGCGACGAGGACGCGGTGGCGCCCGATCAGCACCCGCCGGTCCGGCCCGAGCACCTGCGCCTGCGGGCCGGCGACGGGCTGCCCCTGAGCGGCTGGTACTACCGGGCACCCGGCCGCGAGCCCGACAGCCGGGCGCCGTGCGTCATCCACCTGCACGGCGGCCCGGAACAGCAGGAGCGGCCGGTGTTCGATCCGCTCTACCATGAGCTGCTCGGCCACGGCCTGGACCTCTTCGCCCCCGACGTGCGCGGTTCGCTGGGCGCGGGCCGTTCCTTCGTCGACGCCGACCTCGGCGCCAAGCGGTTCGCCGCGATCAACGACGTAGCGGACTGCGCGAGCCACCTGATCACCCTCGGCCTCGCCGACCCCCGGCGACTGGCCGTGATGGGGCACTCCTACGGCGGGTACCTCACGCTAGCCTCGCTGGTCTGGCATCCGGAGCTGTTCCGCACCGGCGTCTCGGTGTGCGGCATGTCGGACTTCCTGACGTTCTTCGCCGGCACCGAGCCCTGGATCGCGCGCTCGGCCGCCGCCAAGTACGGCCACCCCGAACGCGATCGTGAACTGCTGCGCTCCCTCTCCCCCATGAGCCGGATCGACGCGCTGCGGGTGCCGGTGCTGGCCGTCCACGGCGAGCACGACACCAACGTCCCACCGGGCGAGTCCGAACAGCTGGTCCAAGCGGCCCGCCAGCGGGGCATCCCCGCCGAGTTGCTGATTCTCCCCAACGAGGGCCACGAGTTCCGACGCACCCGCAGCCGCGTCCTGTTCCGCCGCACTGCCGCCACCTGGATCGAGCGCCATCTCGCGGAATGAGAACGCCGCTTGCCACTGGGGCGGGCCGAGCGGTCCCTTGGCGGCGGCGATGGAACACTGGGCTCCCAGGTCCAGCCTCGGGCTTTCACGGCGGCTGCTGTGCGATGGGTGATCGCCCCGGCGAACCGGTCTCGGGCCTGCTGCGACCGGGCAACGCGGGCAGCAACACCGCCGCCGACCACATCGAAGCGGCCGGCACGGCACTGCCCGGCTACCGAGGTTCGACCTGCCGCAGCCGAGCGGCCTGACGCCCCCGATATCCGACGCCTCCCGAAGCACCACCCCAGGCCCGCCCAGCCGTCACCAGTGGAAGGCAACCCAGCCAGCCGTGATAACAACCGGCGTCCACTCTTCACCGCACTTCAGCGCACTTCAGCGCAATGTTTCACCGCTACCTCGGCGCAGCCGTTCACCGCACCCACTCACAACATGCCCCCTGACCAGGCGGACAGACCGCCCCAAGACCCCGTGAACAACAACGCCGAACCACTGAAAAACCACACGCCGATCATCACTCAGCGGATTGCAGGGCGGCGTCGAGGTTTGAAGACAAGCAGGAGGCCACCGGAGACGAGAACAGTCACGCCGGCAAGAACATCGGGACACAGGAGCCAGAAGGCGGGCATCAGCACCCGCCAGACGACAGCAGCCACCCCCGCGGTGGCAAGGACCAGCATGATCCGCCATGGCAGGGCCCACCGGTCGGACGACAGAGCAACCGTCAGGCCGAACACCACATTCGGGACGACGATGAAGCAGAGCACCAAGAACCCCCAGAACAACCAGAAGCCCACGTAGGCCCACCACTGGATCACGCCGCTCCCCCTCCGCTCCCATCAGCACCGTCATCCTGACATATGTATTGAACGTGTTCAATATTGTGGTGCGGCCGGGCAGTCGTCGGGCTATCGCAGCCCGCCGCGCCCAGACCCGGTTGCCCCAGCGGGCGGCAATGGGATCCGCCGCCGCCCAGGTGCCGGCCGGAGACCCCGGCCACCTGGACCCGATCCGGCGCCAGCTCCTCGAAGCCGTCGACCCGTGGTGCTGCCCCGCCTGGCCCATCGTGTGGCAGCGCGCCTACGCCGCCACACGGATGTGGTGGTGGCTGGCGTTGGATGGTCAGGTCGACCGGCCCGCCCTGCCATTGGAGACGGTGTTCGAGGGCGAGCAGCTCGGCCGATAGATCCGCGAGCAGCGCGCCGGCTTCGCCGACCTTGCCGAGGAGCAGCAGGAGCTGCTGGCCGCGCTCGGGATCGAGGCCGACCCCGAGCTGGCCGCCGAGAAGGCGGCCGCCGCCGCGAGGCCGGTGCGCACGCGGGCGGACCGGTTCGGCCAGCACCTGGCCGCGCTCGCCCAGTTCGTCGCCCGGGAAGGCCACGCAAAGGTGCCCCGCCCCCACGAGGAGCAGCTGCTGCGGCTCGGAAGGCGGCCCGCCCATGTTCATGGCGTGTCGGCTCCTGTTGCCTGCTGCGTGATCTTGTACAGCTCGAAGCTGTCCAACAACCGTTCGAGTAGCGGCGGAGAGATCCCGGCCGGGCTGGCCGACTCCCGCGGTCCCGTCAGCGCCGATGCGATGACGCCGCCGCATGCCCGTTTCCGTCCTCCGGGGGGCGCGGCGAGCCACTGCCCTGCCGGCGTGAGCGGCACAGGGCGCAATTCCCGGTCGTCGCGCAGAAGCGCGCAGGGGACGCCACTCTGACGGCGCGTCAGGACGATGACTGCCTGGGCGTGTTCGCAGTCCTCGGCCCCGTCGCCCGCAGGAGGTTCGGCGACGACACCGACGTCACGGGTATCGGTACCGGCAGGCCCTGACCTCAAGGGCCGCAGGAGCACCCCTATCGGCAGCACGAACAGCGACCGCACATGGCGCCCGCATCTCAGCCGGCGGGGAGGGCGCCCGGGAGGGCCGTACGACCACTCCCGGTGAGCTGCAGAAGGCAACACATCATCACCGAATCCGGCCCTCCCGGGTCGACCAACACCTTACGGAGGCACCGTGGAACATCAGCTCGCACGTCGTACCGTTCTGGCCGGCATGGCCGCCGCCACGGCAACGGCCGCGCTCACGTTCGCCACCCCCGCCGAGGCGTCGGCGACGGCCGATCTGGTGCTCCACAACGGCTATGTGTGGACGGTCGATGGCCGTGACAGCATCCAGAAGGCGGTCGCGATCCGCGCCGGACGGATCATCTACGTCGGGACGGACAGCGGTGCCTTCCCGTACGTCGGCACCGGCACCGAGGTGGTCGATCTCGGCGGGCGGATGCTCATGCCCGGCCTGCACGACGGCCACCTCCACAGCCTGACCGGTGGCAGCAGCCTGGTGGGCCTGAACGTCCGCTACGAATCGCTGACGGTCCCCCGGTTCCTCGAGATCATCTCCGACTACCTGGCCCGGACCGCCTCCGCCGAACCCGACGGCTGGGCGACAGGCCAGAACTGGTACCTCCAGGCGATGCAGCCAGCAGGTGTCCGCGTGACCCGCAAGGACTTGGACCAGCTCACGACCCGCCGCCCCATCGCCATCACCTCCAGTGACTACCACACCACGGTGGTCAACAGCAGGGCCCTCGCCCTGGCCGGGGTCACCCGCGACACCCCTGACCCGCCCGGCGGCGTCATCGAACACGATGCGCTCGGCGAGCCCACGGGCGTCCTTCAGGACGCCGCCGGCGAGCGGGTGACCGGACTCATCCCGCCGACCACTGATGCGGAGAACACCCGTTACGCCAAGGCCGCGCTCGCGGCGCTGGCCGCCCAGGGCGGCACGACCTTCATGGAGGCGGGCGCCGGCGAGGAGACACTCCGCGTCTACACCGCGCTGGCCACCCAGGGCGCGCTGACCGCCCGAGCCCACATTGCGCTGCTGGTGGGGCTGGACGACCGAGACCCGCTGCCTCGATTGAAGCAACTACGTGCCACGTACGACACCGAGATCGCCAAGCCGCGTGCGGACGTTCACGTGCACAACATCAAGGTGTTCTTGGACGGTGTCCTCCAGTCGCCGGCGCAGACCGCCGCCGTACTCGAGCCCTACCTCGTCGACGACGGCCACGGCCACATGGTCCCGGGCACCCACACCGGCCGTGTGTACTGGCCCGAGGATCAGCTCACCACGTTCCTCGTCGCGGCCGCAGCCGCCAGGTTCGATCCGCACGCACACGCCATCGGCGACCGCGCGGTACGCGTCGCGCTCAACGCCTACGAGGCCATCCGCCGGGCCGGGCACCGGAGCGCCCGGCCGACCGTCGCCCACGCCGAGCTCGTCTCCCCCGCCGACCTCCCACGGTTCCAGCGGTTGGGCGTCGTGGCATCCATGGGGTTCCACTGGGCCAAGCCGGGCCCGGACTCGACGGACTCCGTCGAGCCCCACCTCGGTCCCGAACGCCTCGTCAACTACGAGCCCGAGGGCGCCATCCTCAGGGACGGCGGCACAATCTCGCTCGGCAGCGACTGGCCCGTCGACCCGCTGAACCACTGGGAAGCGCTGCGCGTCGTCATCAGCCGTACAGCGGCTACCGGCAGTCCGTACGCCAAGTACGGCGTGATGACCCCGAGCCAGCGGCTGCTCCGCCGCGCCGCCATTCGCGCCGCCACGATGAACGCCGCCTTCCAGCTCCGCCAGGACCATGAGACCGGCTCTGTCGAGGTCGGCAAACTGGCCGACCTGATCGTCCTCGACCGCAACATCCTCAAGGTTCCGGCACAGGACATCGGCAACACGAACGTCCTGCTCACCCTTGTCGGCGGCACTCCCGTGCACGGCTCCTACTCGGTGCTCGCCTAGACACTTGCGCCTCCTCCGGACGCGCGCTCCTTTTCCCGCTCACAGTCTGCCCCCTATGCTCCGGGCCACAGCCCGAACAAGTCGAGGTGTCAATGAGCAGTTCCCAGTCCCCGCTCGCTCCCGAGCCCGAGGTCGGCCTGCGCGCCAACGTTCTGGGCCGTTTCGACAGCATGGTGATGGCCGTCGCGGGAAGTGCGCCCGCGTACTCCCTGGCCTCCTCGACCACGCTGCTGATCGGAGCGGCCGGACTCTACAGCCCGGCGGCCCTGCTCTGGTGCGCGATACCGATGCTCGGTATCGCCTGGGCCTTCAACTACCTGGGCCGCCTGGACGTCAACGCGGGAGCAAGCTACTCCTGGGTCGGCCGGGCTCTGCATCCGTCGCTGGGCTTCATCGCAGGCTGGTCACTGGTCGTCTCGGCTCTGATCTTCATGGTGGCGGGTTCGCTGCCGGCCGGCCAGTACACCCTGTCACTATTCTCCCCGAATGCCGCCGCCAACACGTGGGCCTGCGTCGGGGTAGGTGCGGCAGCCTTCCTGACCATGGCGCTCCTGGTCCTGTTGGGTGCGCGGATCACCGCGCACGCCCAGTGGATCATGACCGGGATCGAAGTGGTACTCCTCGTCGTCCTCGGTGTCACCGCCCTCTTCCACGGCGGCTCAGGGGCACACTTCCAGTGGTCCTGGCTCTGGGGTTTCGGTCACTTCGGTGGCATGAGTGGCTTTGCCGGTGCCGCGCTGATCGCCGCCTTCTACTTCTGGGGCTGGGACGTCACCGCCAATCTCAGCGAGGAGACCAGCAACAGCAAGAGGAACTCCGGACTCGGCGGCCTGGTCGGAGTCCTGGGCGTGTTCGTCGTCTTCGAGCTGTTCACCATCGTGACGAACATGCTCATCGACCAGAAGGACATCACCCCTAGCACTCCCGTGATGACCGTCATCGGCGATGCGGTGGGCCATGGGTGGGGCGGCAAGGCGCTGGTCCTCGCGGTGGTGCTGTCCACCGTCGCCACCCTGGAGACCACACTGATCCAGGTGACCCGCTCGCTCTTCGCGATGGGCCGTGACCACACTCTGCCGGCCATCTTCGGCCGCACACACCACCGTTGGCGCACCCCGTGGTTCGCGATCCTGGTGATCGCCGTCGTATCGCTGGCCCTGTTCGTAGCTGCGGCCACCATCGGTTCGGTGGGTACCATCATGGGCGACGCGGTCGCCGCAATCGGACTGCAGATCTGCATCTACTACGCGCTGGCCGGCATCGCCGTCGTGGTCGCCTACCGCAAGGTGGTCTTCAAGTCCCTGTCCAACGCGGTCTTCGTCGGTCTCTGGCCGGGGATCGGTGCCGCATTCATGGTCTTCGTCTTCGTCGAGGCCATCCCGACGCTGACCACCCGTCGGCTCGCCATCGGTCTCGGCGCGGTCGCCATCGGCCTGCTGCCACTGGCCTGGTACTGGTACAAGGGCAGCGCGTTCTACACCGATCCGCCCGCACGTCTGAACGCCGCACTCATGCCCGAACAGGCTTCTGGCCCGAATCCGCAGGTAGTGATGGAGACTGGTAGCTGATCTGGCGGCAGGTGCGCTTTCGGTTTGAGAAGATCGCCTACACCGTGACCAGCACTCCAAGGGCTCGGCAGGCGGTCGTCTGCGGGACGCCGTGCTCGGTCCTCTGGTCGGCGATGAAGCCCGCTTGAGGACATTCGCGCTCCATCCCGAGCTCAGCGATCTCTTGGCGCCGCCGGGCGTTCTCATCCCGCAGCCGGCGCAGCTCGTCGCGCGCGGACTCGCTCAAGCAACCCGCCGCCTCCGCGTCCGCCCGGGTCCGGGCGCGGTGGACCCAGTTCTGCAGCGTGCCCGGCTGCACGCCCAGGTCCCGCGCGACCTCCGCGGCCGACTTCCCGGTCTCTGTCACTTTCCGCACCGCACCCTCGCGGAACTCCGCGTCGTAGGAGCGCCTCTTCCCCGCCATGACCCTCACCTTCGCCTCTGGTCACGACCTCCACGCTACGAGGGGAATGTCATGGTCGAGCTTGAACGGGCTGCGATGGTGCCACACCTATGCTTTGGCGGCTGCCGAGCTGATGTCGCGTCAGGTCGAGCCGTGGGGGGGGGGGGGGGGGGGGCCCCCCCCCCCCCCGGGGGGGGGGGGCCGGGGGGGGGGGGGGGGGGGGGGGGGGCCCCCCCCCCCCGCCCGGCGGGGGGGGCCCGAGACACTGGGGGGGGGGGCGGGG
>NZ_JBIAGU010000050.1:0-39386 GCF_042869935.1 Kitasatospora sp. NPDC006697 | reverse complement strand
GCCACCCGACTGACCGCCAGCCCGGACAGAATCGGGCAATACCTCCGCCCGAAACTCCTCGCGGCAGCCTAAATCGGTATCGAACACCCTCTCAGAGCCGGGCCGACCAGCGGACCCGGGTACCGCGCCGGGCCGGGCCGGGCTCGTGCCAGGCGGCGCCGCCCAGGTTCTCGGCCCGGCGGCGCAGGTTGGCCAGGCCGCTGCGGCGCCCGGTCTCGGGGATGCCGACGCCGTCGTCCGTCACGGTGAGCAGTACACCCGGGCGGCCCGGGCGGACGGCGGCCTCCGGGTCGGCGGAGACGGGGAGGCCCTGCGGGTCCAGGTAGACGGTGGTGTCCACCTCCACGCTGACCCGGGAGGCGCGCGCGTGCCGGGCCGTGTTGGACAACATCTCCCTCAGCGCTGCCAGGAGCTGGCGCTCCGTCTGCTCACCGATCATGTTCTCCACCGGGCCCATGAAGGTGATCGACGGCTTGAAGCCGAGCGCGGCGGCGGCCTGGCTGCCCTCGCGCAGCACCCGGGTGCGCAGGGTGTCGGGCTCGTTGCCGGTGTCGTCGTGCTGGAGCGCGTAGATGGTGGTGCGGACCTCCTGGATGGTGGCGTCCAGCTCGTCGACGGCGTGGCCCAGGCGCTCCTGCACCTCGGGGACGACGGCGCGGCGGGCGGCGCTCTCCAGCATCATGCCGGTGGCGAAGAGCCGCTGGATCACCAGGTCGTGCAGGTCGCGGGCGATCCGGTCGCGGTCCTGGAAGACGGCCAGGCGCTGCTGGTCGCGCTGGCCCTCGGCGAGCCGCAGGGCGAGCGCGGCCTGGGAGGCGAAGGTGGCGGCCAGCTCCTTCTCGGCATCGCTGAACGGGCGGGCGCCGCGGCCCCGCCAGACCACCAGGGCGCCGAGCACCCGGCCGGCGGCGACCATCGGCAGCGCCATCGACGGGCCGAACTCGCGGGCCAGCCGCATCACCATGTCCGGGTCCTGCGACATGTCCTCGATGAAGATCTGCTCCCCGTCACGCAGCCGGGCCGCATAGCCGGTGCCGGGGATCAGCTCGCCGGCCACGTACTCGGCGGCCTGGCCGGAGGCGTGCGAGACCCGCAGGCCGCCGTCACCGGTGGGCAGCAGGATCATGCCCAGCTCGGCGTCGGCCAGCTCGCGCACCTGCCCGGCGGCGACGCCCAGCGCGTCGTGCGCCTTGTCGGTGGAGAGCAGCGCGGTGGTGACGGCGGCGGCCCCGGCGATCCACCGCTCGCGGCGGCGGCCCTCCTCGTAGAGCCTGGAGTTCTCGATCGCCACCCCGGCGGCGGCCGCGAGGGCGTGCACCACCTGGGCGTCCTCGGGGGTGAAGCCGCCACCGCCGCGTTTCTCGGTCAGGTAGATGTTGCCGAACACCTCGTCCCGCACCCGGATCGGCTCGCCCAGGAAGGACCGCATCGGCGGATGGTGGTCGGGGAACCCGGCCGAGCGCGGGTCCTGGCTCAGGTCGTCCAGCACCAGCGGCTCGGGCTTCTCGATCAGCACCCCGAGGATGCCCTTCCCGGAGGGCAGGTCGCCGATCCGGGCGGCGGTCTCGGCGTCGATCCCGACGTGGATGAAGTCCGACAGCCCGTTCCCGTTCGGCGACACCACCCCCAGCGCCGCGTACCGGGCATCCACCAACTCGGCCGCCCCGGAGGCGATCCGCTCCAAGGTCGCATGCAGGTCCAGCCCCGCCCCGACGGACACCACCGCCTCGAGCAGCCGCTGCATCCGGTCGGTGACGGCGGCCGCCGACTGCAGCCGCTCGGACACCTCGGTCACCAGCGTGTCCAGCCCGAGCGAGGAGATCTCGGGAACCCGGTGGGGTACGGGGTCGGGCGTGTCGGCGTTCACGTGGACGACCCTATGGGTTTGCTGCCGATTTCGGACGAATCAGCGCGCGAGGGTGCGCGTGACCGGCCCTAGCCGTGCCAGGAGTCCAGGGAGACCCCGGGGCCGTCGTCGAGGTAGCTGCACAGGGACGACCCGCCGGGAATCGCGGTCATGGACGATGACCACGGCGACCAGGAGGGTCATCAGGTCAGTCAGTGTCCGGGCAGCCCGCTTCAACGCCGAGGAGTCGCCGGAGCCGCGCGGAGGCGAAGGGCTTCGCGGGCTCTGGCCAGGCCGCGCGTGGTGACCGACGGGTCGGCCGGTGGCGCCGCCGGTTCGAGGCCCGCGCAGGGGCGGCACGCTCCGTATCTCGGGGCCGGGCCCCGGCAGCTGGGGCACTCGGTGTACGCGAGCGGCCGGTCGGCCGGGTCGTCCGGGGGTGGCAGCTTGCGGCGTAGGCGGTCGGCCAGGACTGCGGCCGGGTGGTGGACGGGTTCCGGCAAGCCCGGGAGCAGAGCACGTGAGAGGTCGGCCGGGGTGGCGCCGTGGGCCAGCCAGCACTGGACGAGGGGCGCGAGGCGGTAGGCCTCGTACTCGCCGATGTGGAGGCGCGGCTCGGGGCGGAGCACCCGGAAGAGCAGGGCGACGGCGGCGCGAAGCTGGGGGTCGGGCGCGGGGGTTGGGGGCGCGGGGGTTGGGGGGGTGGGTTCCTTGAGTCCCCTCTTCGGCAAAGAGACGTCAGGTGCGGTGGGGCCCGGTGAACCGGGTCCCGGATTGTCGGCCTTCGGTGGTGGAACACCGGCGCCGGGAAGTTTCGGGCGCTGCGGGGTGTCGAACACGTGCACCTCGGAGCGGATGGTGCCGTCGGGCTGGCGGACACGGTCAACCCGGTAGTACCCCTCAAGGGTCAATTCGCGCAGCGCATTGGCGACGGTGCGGCGGCCCTGGGGGCTGCTGTCCGCGATCTGCCGACCGTCCTCCCGCCAGCCGTTGGGACGGGAGAGCAGGTCCACGAGGATGCCCCGGGCGGTGAAGCTGAGACCGCGCGCCTGCAACAGGACATTGGGAAGAACCGTGAACCGGTTGGGGTGTTGGGTACGATGGATGAGCATTTGGGAGCTTGCTTCTCCTGTGCCTGGCCCCGGGGTGTTGGCGCACCGCCGGGGTCTTCTCTTGTCTCTTTCGGTGAGTAACGTAACACACACGGCGTGTCACATTGACCACGAACCGATGAGCCGTCAGGCATACGAGCGCTTATCCGACCAGCAAGTTGACGTAACGTCAGGTGATGCCCGCCAGCTGATCCCCCGCCACCTCCCGCTCCCACAGCGCCCGCAAACGACCGCCCTCGCGCGCCATCAGCTCGCACCAGCTGCCGCGCTCCGCGACCCGGCCCTCGTCCAGCACCAGCACCTCATCGACCTCGGCCGCCGCCAGCGGCGCCAGACGGTGGGTGATCAGGAGAGTCGCCCGGTCGGCGGTGGCGGCAAGCAGGTCGGCGGTCAGAGCATCCGCCGTCGGGAGGTCCAGGTGCTCGGCCGGCTCATCCAGGATCAGCAGCGGGAAGTCCGCCAGCACCGCGCGGGCCAACGCCAGGCGCTGGCGCTGGCCGCCGGAGAGGCGGGCGCCGTGCTCGCCGACCATGGTGTCCAGGCCCTCCGGCAGCGTGCCGACCCAGTCGAGCAGGCGGGCCGCCGCCAGCGCCTGTCGCAGCTCGGCGTCGCTGGCACCCGGCCGGGCCAGGCGGAGGTTCTCGCGCAGGGAGCTGTCGAAGACATGGGCGTCCTGGGCACAGAGACCGATCAGCGCGCGCACCGCATCGCCGTCCAGTGCGCGACTGTCCACAGCCTGTGGATTTCCGGCGGCCAGCGTCACCGACCCTGCCGACGGGTCGAGCAGGCGCAGCAGCAGCTGGGCAAGCGTGGTCTTGCCGGATCCGGAGGGCCCGACCACGGCGATCCGGCGGCCCGGGGTGAAGTCGAGGTCGACGCCGGAGAGGGCCGGGGCGGGCTGCCCCGGGTAGTGGGCCGAGAGGCCGCGAACGGCGAGCGGGAACGGGGAGGCGGGCGCCGCCGCAGGGGACGCGGGTTCCACGACCGGGTCCGGAGCGTCGAACACCTCCGTCAGCCGTTCCGCCGCCGCCCGGCTGCGCTCGCGCACCTGGACGGCGACCGGCAGCCCCGCCACCGCCTCGAAGGCGGCCAGCGGCGTCAGGATCACCACCGCGAGGCAGAGCCCCGAGAGCCGCCCGCCCGCCACCGCCTGCACGCCGACCAATGCCGCAGCAGCGACGGTGAGCCCGGTCAGCAGCGCCGTCAGACCAGAGCCCAACGCAGTCGTCGCAGCTGAACGCGTAGCCAGCGCAGTGAGCCGGGCGTCGGCCGCCCGCACCGCGCCCACCCGGCGCGGCAGCGCGCCCGCCACCGTCAGCTCGGCGGTGCCGGTGCAGGTGTCCACCACCGCCGTCGCCAGCGCGCCCCGGGCGGGCGCCTGCTGGCGCTCCGTCCGAGCCGAGAGCCGCGCAGTCAGCAGCGGCACGCCCACGCCCGTGAGCAGCAGCCCCAGGGCGAGCACCGCACCAGCGGCCGGGAGCAACAGCCCCAGCGCGACCGAGGCGGTGAGCGAGACCGCACCCGCGACCAGCGCGGGCAGCCGCCAGCGCAGGTACCAGTCCTGCACCGCATCCACATCGGCGACCAGCCGGGAGAGCAGGTCCCCGCGCCGGAAGGCGGGCAGCCCCGCCGGGGCCAGCCGCTCCAACCGCTGGTAGACGGTGACCCGCAGGCTGCCCAGGGTGCGCAGCACCGCGTCGTGCGAGACCAGGCGCTCGGCGTAGCGGAAGACGCTGCGGCCCACGCCGAAGGCGCGCACCGAGGTGACCGCCATCATCAGGTAGAGCACCGGCGGCTGGGTGGAGGCCTTGGAGATCAGCCAGCCGGAGGTGGCCATCAACGCGACGGCACAGCCCAGCGCGAGCGAGCCGAGCAGCACGGCGAGCGCGAACAGCCGCCGGGCCCGGCCGGATTCGGCGGTGCGGAAGAGGTGCGAGATGCGGTGGAGCGGAGCCCCGGTCGCGGGCGCGGTGACCACGGGCACCGGCGCGGCCTCCTCCGACGGCGCGTCAGCCGTCCCGGAAGGCCGAACCGACGGCGCGTCAGCCACGGCGACCGGCTCCGCCAGCCGCACCCGCGCGTCCGCCAGCGCCAGCAGCGCGGGCCGGTGGGCGACCAGCAGCACCGTGCGCCGCGCGTCCTCGGCGAGCACCCGGACCGCCTCGACCACGGCGGCCTCGCTCTCCGCGTCCAGGTGGGCGGTGGGCTCGTCCAACAGGACCAGCGGGCGCTCGGTGAGCAGCGCCCGGGCCAGCGCGAGGCGCTGACGCTGGCCGGCGGAGAGCCCGGCGCCGCCCTCGCCGAGCAGTCGCTCGGGCTGGGCGAAGTCCAAGGCGCCGGCGGCCGCCAGGGCGGCGGTGAGCTGGGCGGCGGTGGCCTCGGGGCGGGCCAGCCGGACGTTCTCCGCGACGGTGCCGGCGAAGAGGTGGGGGTGCTGCGGCACCCAGGCGATCTGGGACCGCCAGCTCTCCAGGTCGAGCGTGGAGAGCGGCAGCTCCCGCCCGTCGGCCGCCCGCACCGTGACCGAGCCGGCCGTGGTCGGGACGAAGCCGAGCAGCACCCCGAGCAGGGTGCTCTTGCCGGCGCCGCTCGGGCCGGTGAGCGCGACCGTGCGGCCGGGCTCCAGCACCAGGGAGGCGCCCTCGAGGGCCGGGGCGGTGCGGCCGGGGTGGACCACCGTCACCCCGGCGACCGTGATCCGGGCGCCGGCCAGGGCCGGGGCGGGCTGCGCGCCGGAGGCGGGAAGCGCCGTCTCCAGCACCTCGAAGACCTCGCTCGCCGCGGCCAGCCCCTCGGCGCTGGAGTGGTAGAGCGCGCCGACCTGACGCAGCGGCAGGTAGACCTCGGGGGCCAGCACCAGCACCAGCAGGCCGGTCTCCAGATCGAGCGAGCCGTCGACCAGGCGGAAGCCGATGGAGACGGCGACCAGGGCGACCGAGATGGTGGCCAGCAGCTCCAGTGCGAAGGAGGAGACGAAGGCCAGCCGCAGGGTGCGCAGGGTGGCCTGCCGGTACTCGTCGGTGATCCGGCGGACGGCGGCGGCCTGCGCCTTGGCCCGGCCGAAGACCTTGAGGGTGGGCAGGCCGCCGACCACGTCGAGGAAGTGGTGCGAGAGCCGGGCGAGCGAGCGCCACTGCCGGTCCATCCGCCCCTGCGTGGCCCAGCCGATCAGCACCATGAAGAGCGGGATCAGCGGCAGGGTGCCGGCGATGATGGCGGCGCTGATCCAGTCGGCCCCGAGGATCCGGGCCAGCAGCACCGCCGGCACGACGACGGCGAGGGCGAGCTGCGGGAGGTAGCGGGCGAAGTAGTCGTCCAGCGCGTCGATGCCGCGGGTGGCCAGGGTGGTGAGCTCGCCGGTGCGGCGCCCGGCCAGGTAGCCGGGGCCGAGCGCCGTGGCGTGCTCGACCAGTCGGCCGCGCAGCCGGGACTTCACCGCGGCCACCGAGCGGTGCGCGGCCAGCTCGGTCAGCCAGGCGACCAGCGCCCGGCCGGCCGCGACGGCGGCCAGCAGCCCGAGCGGCAGGGCCAGCGCCCCGACGCCCTGCCCCCGCTGGAAACAGCGCACCACGATCTCGGCGATCAGCGAGGCCTGGGCCAGCAGCAGCACCGCGCCCACCCCGCCGAGCAGCACCGAGGCCGCCAGGAAGCCGCGGGTCGCCCGCGCCTCGCTGAGCAGTCGGGGATCCACCGGCTTCATCTCGACACCTCCCACGGCAACAGCTGCCGGTCCGACAACACTCCGTTACCCCTACTTCGCCACCCGGGCCCGGACCGTTTCACGTGAAACACACGCCACATGACGGACGGTCAGCGCCCGTCAGTGCGCCGCCGGAATGTGCTGCACCCCGATCCGCTTGCGGAACACCCAGTACGTCCACCCCTGGTACACCAGCACCATCGGCGTGCAGATCGCCGCCACCACCGTCATCACCTTCAGCGTGTACGCCGAGGAGGAGGCGTTGCTCACCGTCAGGCTCCAGGCCGGGTCCAGGGTGGAGGGCATCACGTCCGGGAAGAGCGCCAGGAAGAGCATGGCCACCGCCGCCACCACGGTCAGCCCGGAGAGCACGAACCCCCACCCCTCGTGCGCGCTGCGCAGCGCCGCCAGCGAGCCGACCAGCGCCAGCACCGCCACCACCAGCGCGGCCAGGCTCCAGCCGTCGCCCCGGTGGACCTGGGTCCAGATCAGGAAGGCCGCCGCCAGCACCGCCGTGGCCAGCCCGAGCTTGAGCGCCAGCGCCCGGGCCCGCAGCCGGATGTCGCCGACCGTCTTGAGCGAGGTGAAGACCGCGCCGTGGAAGGTGAAGAGCACCAGGGTGGTCAGCCCGCCGAGGATCGCGTACGGGTTGAGCAGGTCCCAGAAGGAGCCGGTGTAGTTCTTCGCCTGGTCGATGTCCACGCCGTGGACGATGTTGGCGAAGGCGACTCCCCAGAGGAAGGCGGGCAGCAGCGAGGTCCAGAAGATCGCCTCCTCCCAGTTCCGCTGCCACCGGTCGCCGCTGCGCTTGTGCCGGTACTCGAAGGCGACGCCGCGCACGATCAGGCAGACCAGGATCGCCAGCAGCGGAATGTAGAAGCCGCTGAAGAGCGTGGCGTACCAGTCCGGGAAGGCGGCGAAGGTGGCGCCGCCGGCGGTCAGCAGCCAGACCTCGTTGCCGTCCCAGATCGGGCCGATGGTGTTGATCAGCACCCGCCGCTCGGTGCGGTCGCGGGCCAGCAGCTTGGTGAGGATGCCGACGCCGAAGTCGAAGCCCTCGAGGAAGAAGTAGCCGATCCAGAGCACGGCGATCAGCAGGAACCAGACGTCGTGGAGGTGCATCGCGAGTCCTCTCCCGGGCTCAGTAGGCGAAGGCCAGCGGGCGGTCGGCGTCCTCGTCGGAGGACGGACCGCGCAGCGTCGGGTCCTTGGCGGGCGGCTGCTCCTCGACGTCCGGCCCGGCCTTGGCGTACTTGACCATCAGCCGGACCTCGATCACCGCGAGGATCGCGTAGAGCACGGTGAAGGTGGTGAAGGCGCCGATCTGCGTGCCGGTGCTGACGTTCGGTGAGACCGAGGAGGCTGTGGTCATCAGGCCGAAAACGGACCAGGGCTGGCGGCCCATCTCGGTGAAGATCCAGCCGAAGCTGTTGGCGATCAGCGGGAAGCCCATGGTGAGGATGCCGATCCGCCAGCTCCACTTGGTCAGGAACGGACCCATCTCCCTGGTCCGGGTGAGCATCAGGCGCGGCGGCTCGTCCTCGGCGGTGCGGAACTCGGGGTCCAGGAACCGCCGGCTGCGGGTGGTCCAGAGCCCGATCAGCCCGGCGACGAAGGAGGTCATCCCGAAGCCGATCATCAGCCGGAATCCCCAGTAGGTGACGAAGATGTTGGGGATGTAGTCCTGTGGGCTGCCGCCGTACTTGGCGGCCTCGGCGGCGGCGGTGTCGTTGATGCCGGGCACCGCGTCGCTGAAGTTGCTCTTGGCGAGGAAGGACAGTATCCCGGGGATCTCCAGCTCCACCGAGTTGTGGCCCCTGGAGACGTCGCCGACCGCGAAGATGGAGAACGGGGCGGGTGCCTGGGTGTCCCAGAGCGCCTCGGCGGAGGCCATCTTCATCGGCTGCTGCTCGAACATCACCTTGGCCAGGGTGTCGCCGCTGACGGCGGTGCCGAGGCCGGCGATCACGGTCATCACCAGGCCGAGCCGGAGCGAGGTGCGCATCGAGGCGACCTGCCGCCGGTCCGCCCGCTCCGGGCGGCGCTTGGCCTTCCACAGGTGGTAGGAGGCGATGCCGACCATGAAGGCGGCGCCGGTCAGGAAGGCGGCGGTCAGGGTGTGGAAGCCCTGGACCAGGGTGGTGTTCTGGAACAGCACCCGGCCGATGTCGGTGAGCCGGGCCTTCTTGGTGACCGGGTCGATGGTGTAGCCGACCGGGTGCTGCATCCAGGAGTTGGCGGCCAGGATGAAGTAGCCGGAGAGCACGGTGCCGACCGCCACGATCCAGATGCAGGCGCAGTGCAGCTTCTTCGGCAGCTTGTCCCAGCCGAAGATCCACAGCCCGATGAAGGTGGACTCGAAGAAGAAGGCGAGCAGCGCCTCCATCGCGAGCGGGGCGCCGAAGACGTCACCGACGAAGCGCGAGTAGTCGGACCAGTTCATGCCGAACTGGAACTCCTGCACGATTCCCGTCACCACGCCCATGGCGATGTTGATCAGGAAGAGCTTTCCCCAGAACTTCGTGGCGTGGAAGTACTTCTGCTTCCCGGTCCGGACCCAGGCGGTCTGCAGGCCGGCGACCAGCGCCGACAGACTGATCGTCAGCGGGACGAAGAGGAAGTGATAGACGGTGGTGACCCCGAACTGCCATCTGGCGATGGTCTCGTGAGCGATTGCTAGCTCCACTTCGGCCTCTTCCCTGCCGATCGATGCCCGGTCTGACCTGTTTTCACCCAGAATCCTGCCTCAGCCGACGGACAAAGGTGCGCTTTGCCGCAAAGCACACCAATGTATGTCAGGCTTGAGCGCTTGTGAACGTGAACACGTTCACAAGCTAGAAGACAGTAGAGCACACGCCAGTTCGACCGAACATGGTGGGGGTGGAGTGATCTCCGCCATAAGGAAGGTGTAGAAGCCGCCCGACCTGTGAAAACGAGGAGGTCAGACCCGGCAGGCGGGCAACAGCAGCCGGAACACGGCCCCCGCCCCGACCTCGCTCTCCAGCTCCAGCTCGCCGTCGTGCGCCTCGGCCAGCGCGGCCGCGATGGCCAGCCCGAGGCCCGCTCCCCCGCCGTCCTGCCGGCTGCGCGAGGCGTCCACCCGGTAGAACCGCTCGAACACCCGCTCCGCCTGATCCCTGGTCAGGCCGGGCCCGGAGTCGGCCACTTCGAGCACGCAGACGCCGCCCGGACGGAGCCCCACGCCGATCCGCACCGGCGTCCCCGGCGGGGTGTGCTTGACCGCGTTTCCGACCAGGTTGGTCACCACCTGGCGCAGCCGCGCCTCGTCCCCCAGCACCGGCGCGGCGCCGGGCGCGCCGGTGCCGCCGGGGCCGGTGAGCGCCACCGGGCAGGTCGGGTCCAGCGCGGTCAGGTCGTGCAGCGCGTCGGCGGCCAGCGTGCGCAGGTCCATCGGCGCCAGGTCGAGCGGGCGCTCCTCGTCCAGCCGGGCCAGCGTCAGCAGGTCCTCGACCAGGCCGCCCATCCGCACGGCCTCGCTCTCGATCCGGTCCATGGTCCGCTTGACGTCCGACTCGGAGCGCAGCGCGCCCATCCGGTACAGCTCGGCGAACCCGCGGATGCCGGCCAGCGGGGTGCGCAGCTCGTGCGAGGCATCGGCGACGAACCGGCGCATCCGGGCCTCGGAGGCGGCCTGGGCGGCGAACGCGCTCTCGATCTGGTCCAGCATCCCGTTCAGCGCCAGCGAGAGCCGGCCGACCTCGGTGGCGCTGGAGGGCTCGGGCATCCGGTGCGAGAGCTCGCCGCCGGCGATCAGCTCGGTGCGGTGCTCGATCCGGCGCAGCGGCCGCAGCCCGGCCCGGACCGCGAGCGCGCCCAGCCCGCCGATCAGCACCAGCACCGCGCCGCCGATCGCCAGGAAGCCGGCCCGGAGCTTCTCCATGGTCGAGTTGACCTCGTCCAGCGAGGCGCCGATCGCCACGTAGGCCGAGGAGTTGGGGCCGGGCGGACTGGTCCGCTGGACCGGCAGGATCAGCACCCGCCAGGGCTCGCCGCCGCCGGTGCCGGGCACGTCGAAGGCCTTGCCCACGTGCGAGGTCAGCTGATCCGCGGTGAACTTCGGCAGCTGCATCACCGGGTCGGAGGGCGCCATCGGCTGCCGCATCTCGCGCAGCAGGTGTCCGTCGGCGCCCAGCATCCGCACCTCGAAGAGGCTGGGCAGGCCGGCCAGGTTGCCGGAGCGCTTGCCGGCGACGAAGTCGTCGGTGGCCCAGGGCGAGACGGTCGGCCCGACGGACGGCCGCTGCCCGGAGCGGTGCGAGAGCGGCGTGCCGACCCGCTCCAGCTGCTGGTCCAGCCGGCTGGTCATCTGCGAGCGCACGGTGCCGAGCACCACCACGTCGCTGACCACCAGCCCGGTGGCGACCAGCAGCAGGGTGAGCGCCAGCAGCCGGGCCCGCAGCGAGAAGGGCCGGCGGAGGAAGCGCCGCAGCGCGAACGGCCGGCGGAGGAGCCCCCGCACCGGGAACGGCCGGCGGAGGAGGCCCCGCAGCGGGAACGGCCGGTTGAGGGACCCGCCGGGGAACCGCCGCACCGAGGTCAGTCCTGGGCCTGCTGCGGCGGGCGGCGCAGCGCGTAACCGATGCCGCGCACCGTGTGGATCAGCTTGGGGCCGTGCTCGGGGCCGGAGTCGAGCTTGCGGCGCAGGTAGGAGATGTAGGACTCGACGATGCTGAGGTCGCCGCCGAAGTCGTAGGCCCAGACGTGGTCCAGGATCTGGGTCTTGGAGACCACCCGGCCGACGTTGGCCATCAGGTAGTGCAGCAGCTTGAACTCGGTGGGGGAGAGCGAGACCGGGCGGCCGTCCCGGGTGACCTCGTGCGCCAGCGGGTCCAGGGTGAGGTCGGCGACCACCAGCCGGCCGTCCTCGGCGGGGCCGCCGGCCCGGCGCAGGATCGCCCGGATCCGGGCGATCAGCTCCTCCAGGCTGAACGGCTTGGTGACGTAGTCGTCGGCGCCGGCCGCCAGGCCGTGCACCTTGTCCTCGGTGCCGTCCTTGGCGGTGAGGAAGAGCACCGGCAGGTGGTCGGCCGGGCGCGGGCGGCCGGGGCGGGCGGCCAGGCCGGCCGGGTTGGCGATCTGCTGGCGGCGGGTCTGCTCGCGCAGCCGCTCGACCACGGTGAAGCCGTCCAGGTCGGGCAGCATCACGTCGAGCACCACCAGGTCGGGGCGCTCCTCGGCGATCAGCGCCAGCGCCTCCTCACCGGACGCCGCCGACTCGACCCGGAAGCCGGAGAACCGGAGCGAGGCGGAGAGCAGTTCGCGGATGTTCGGCTCGTCGTCCACCACCAGGAGGAAGGCCTCGCCGGTGGGCTGGCTGCCGGGCGCCTGGCTGCCGGGAGCGGTGGCCTGGCGGACGGCGTCCTGGGTGGCGGTCCCTGGCATCACGGTGTGCCTCCCGGTTCGGGGAACAGTCCGGTCGGAGGAATGGTCCGATCGGATGACAGACTTCCGGAGGCTACGCGAAATCCGTGAGAAATGCATGAGCCGGTTGGTCCCTCCGTATTCGCAGGGACCAACCGGATCCGGCTGGTCACACCGGGTGCAGCCGGTGGTTGCGGGCCCCTTCGCACCGGAACCGGTGGCGCGTCCGCGGGCGGATCGGTCAGGCGGGTCCGGCCGCGGCGGCCATCGCCGCGCGGGCGGCCGCGCCGCGGGCCTGGGCGCGGCGGGCGTAGGTGATGGTCCAGAGGACCAGCAGACCGGTGACGGCGTACGGCAGGACGCTGTTCACGGTGACCACCGCGCCGTGCGACATGGTGTAGACGCAGACCAGCCGGATCGCCGCCTCCAGCAGGTAGCCGATGCCCCAGCCGATGGTGAGGTTGCGCTGCACGGTGCGGAAGCCCGGGTACTGCCAGAGGCCGTTCCACCAGGCCACCGCCTCCGGGGTGCCGTCGGTGGCGAACTTGCGGCCGAAGTAGAACATCAGCGGCCGGGGCGCGGCCAGGGTGGCCAGGCAGAGCAGGCCGAACAGGGCGGTGATCGCGGAGTCCTTGGCCAGCAGCAGCTTGGCGTCGTGCGGGCCGATGAAGGAGACGATCACGGTCAGCGCGACGAAGATCAGCGAGATCATCGCGAACTCGTCGACCCGGCGGTGCCAGGCCAGGTAGATGGCGATGTCGACGACCGGGCCGAGGCCGGTGAGCAGCAGCGCGACGTACTCGCTGGTGTGCCCGTGGGCGGCGTTGTAGATGAGGATCGGCGCGACGATGTTGAAGCCGATGCTGATCACCCAGCCGAGCGCGGCGGTGCCGCCCTTGCGGGCGGGCGCGGACGGCGGCGCGGCGGGCACGTCGGACGTGCCGGTAGCGGTGTTGCTGGACAAGCGGAGCCCCCGAGTACGAATGTGAACGGCGCCGGCAGAGCGCCGGGCCGACGCACATTGTGGCTGATCACCGGGGTCACGCCTAGAGCAGTGGTGCGACTGCTGGAACAACGGGCGATGACGCCGGGTCACTCTGACCCGGCGTCACCTGCCGTCGCGTCACGTCCGCCCGCGGTGCGGGTCAGCCGCCGGTCTTGGTGCCCCCGCCGGCGGTGCCGCCGCCCCCGAAACCGCCCCCGCCGAAGCCACCGCCGCCGAACCCGCCGGCCGCGGCGCTGCCGCCCTCGGTGAGCTGGCTGGCCGTGTAGCCGCCGGAGCCGTCCGGGGTGCCGACCACGGTCACCGTCTGCCCCGGCTGCAGGTCGCTGACCTTGCCGTCCTGGCTGACCGAGACCTTGGTGGAGCCGCCGGTGGTGACCTTGACGATGTTGCCGTTGGCGTCGGTCAGGTAGACCGTGCTGCCGTCCACCAGCTTGACCGTGCCGCGGGTGAAGCCGCTCTGGCCACCACCGGTGCCGGTGCCCGTGCCGCCGGTGCGGCCGCCGCGGCCGCCGCCCTGGGCCTGGGCCCGCTGGGCGGCCGCCGCGACGGCGGACCGGCCGCTGTTCGCGGTCGGGCCGCCGTGGTTCTTCTGGTACCAGGCCCCGCCGGCGAAGGCGCCCGCCGCGATCACGCCGCCGGCCAGCACCAGGCTCAGCCAGGGCAGCTTGCGGCGCGGCGGGGCGGCCAGCTCGGCGGTGATGTCCCGGGCGTCCGGCGGGGTGGCGAGCAGCTCGGCGTGCTCGGCCGCCTCCGGGGAGAGCGCGGCCGGCGCCGGCACCACGGGCAGCCGCATCGTGTCGTCGGACCTGACCAGGTCGCTGTTGTTGGTAGCCATGGGGTTCCTCACTCGTGCCGCAGGGCGTCGATGGGGCGCAGCGAGGCGGCCCGGTTGGCCGGGTAGCTGCCGAAGAAGAGGCCGATCGCGACCGCGATGCCGAACGCGCCGAGCACCGAGGACGGGATCACCACCGGCTTGATCCCGACCACCTCGAAGTGCGAGCCGAGGATCCCGACCGCCACGCCGAGCCCGGCGCCGAGCACCGAGAGCAGGGTGGACTCGGCCAGGAACTGCCCGAGGATGACCCCCTTGGGCGCGCCCAGGGCCTTGCGGATGCCGATCTCCCGGGTCCGCTCGGTCACCGTCACCAGCATGATGTTGGTGATGCCGATCCCGCCGACCAGCAGCGAGATCGCGGCCACCGCGCCGAGCAGCACGGTGAAGGTCTTGCTGGTGGACTCCCGGGCGCTGAGCAGCGAGGTCTGGTTGCTGACCCGGAAGTCGAGCTTGCTCGGGTCGGTCAGCGAGTGGGTGCCCATCAGGATCCGGGTGATCTCGGACTGCGCCTGGGTGGTGGTGTCCGCCGAGGTCGCCTGGACCAGGATCTGGCTGACCGAGCTGAAGCCGGTGAAGGCGTTCTGCACGGTCGGCAGCGGGGCGATCACCACGTCGTCCGGGTCGGTGAAGCCGGTGGCGCCCTTGGTGGTGAGCACGCCGACCACGGTGAACGGCGTGCCGCCCAGGGTGATCTTCTTGCCCACCGGGTCCTCGGTGTCGAAGAGCTGCTGCGCGGTGGTGGAGCCGATCACGGCCACCTTGCGGGAGTTCAGCACGTCGTCGGCGCTGAAGTAGTCGCCGTGCGCGACCTTCTGGTTGGCGGTCTCGAAGTACGCCGGGTAGGTGCCGACCACCGAGCCCGGGGTGTACGAGATGTTGCCGTAGTCGGCGGTCGCGCTGGTGGTGACCACCGGGGCGACCGACTTGATGTCCGGCGCGGCGCTGGGGTCGGCCAGCGCCCGGGCGTCCTCCACGGTCAGCTTCTTGACGGTGGCGGCGGTGCGGGCACCGCCGCCCGCGCCGGCGGAGACGGTCAGCGAGTTGGTGCCGAGCGCGGTGATCGAGTCCTTGACGGCCTGCGAGGAGCCGTTGCCGACCGCCAGCAGCAGGATCACCGAGGCCACGCCGATCAGCACGCCGAGCATGGTCAGTGCGGAGCGCACCTTGTTGGCGGCCAGGCCGCCGACGGCGAAGCGGATCATCTGCCAGGCGATCATCGCGACCCCCCGACCAGTTCGGTGCGCTGCCGGGCGGCGAGCTGCGGCGGCGGGCCGGCCACCGGTCCCTGCCGCAGGTCGGAGATGATCTGGCCGTCCACCAGGCGGATCACCCGCTTGGCGTGCGCGGCCACCTCGTCCTCGTGGGTGATCAGGACGACGGTGCGTCCGCTCGCGTTCAGCGTGTCGATGATCGCCAGGACCTCTTCGGTGGAGCGGGTGTCGAGGTTTCCGGTCGGCTCGTCGGCCAGCAGCATGGCCGGCGCGGTGACCAGGGCCCGGGCCACGGCGACGCGCTGCTGCTGGCCGCCGGAGAGCTCGTTGGGCTTGTGGTCCATCCGGTCGGCCAGGCCGACCAGGGCCAGCGCCGCCTCGGCCCGCTGGCGCCGCTCGGCCGCGCGCACCCCGGCGTACGCCAGCGGGAGCTCGACCTGGGCCAGCGCCGTGGTGCGCGGGACCAGGTTGAAGGACTGGAAGATGAAGCCGATCTTGCGGTTGCGGACCAGCGAGAGCTGCTGCTCGTCCAGGTGGCCGACGTCGATGCCGTCCAGCAGGTAGCGCCCGGTGGTCGGCACGTCCAGGCAGCCGAGGATGTTCATCAGGGTGGACTTGCCGGAACCGGAGCTGCCCATCACGGCGACGAAGTCGCCCTGCTCGATGTCCAGGTCGACGCCGAGCGGTTCGTCGGTCCCGGGGTCGCTCGGGCCGCGCAGCGCGTGCACGGTGGCGTCGCCGTGGCCGTAGGACTTGGTGAGCCGGCGCACCTGGATGACGGGGGGCGGCGGCCCGGGCCGCTGCTGCTCGGCGGCCCGGGCCGGCCGGGACCGACGGCGCATCAGTTGCCGCCCTTGCTGCCGCCGCCGGTCCGGGTGCCGCCGCCGAAGCCGCCCGTGCCACCGCCGAAGCCGCCGGGGAAGGCGCCGCTCGGGAAGCCGTTGGAGCCGCCGCTGGTGGTCGGGATGATCTGCACCTTGTCGCCCTCGCTCAGGCCGTCCACCACCTGGTCGGTGGTGTCGCCCTGGACGCCGACCGTGACGGTGACCCGGGAGGTGGTGCCGTCCGGCCTGACCACGGTCGCGGTGCGGGTGGTGCCGGTGCCGGCCAGTGCGGAGGCGGAGACCGAGAGCGCGTTGTCCGCCTCGCCGGTGACCACCGAGATGGTGGCGCTCATGCCGGTGCGCAGCTTGCCGGTGTCGGCGTTGATCTGCAGCACCGCGCTGTACTGCACCGCGCCGGAGGAGGCGCCGCTGCCCGAGCTGCTGGAGACCGGCAGCGGGCTGACGCTCAGCACGCTGGCGTTGAGCACGGTGTCGGACTGCGCGTTCAGGGTGACCGTGGCGGCCTGGCCCTTCTGCAGCTTCAGCGAGTCCAGCTCCGAGAAGTTGGCGGTGACCTGCATGCCGCTCGGGTTGGTGATCACGATGAAGCCGGAGGGGGTGCTGCTGCCGGAGGAGGTCTTGCCGCCGGAGCTGCTGGAGGAGCCGGAGCCGCCCGAGGAGCCGCCCGAGGCGCCGGTGCCGGAGACGGTGTCGCCGACCTTGTTGGAGATCGAGGCGACGGTGCCGCCGACCGTGGCGGTCAGCGTGGTGCCGGTCAGCGCGGTCTGCGCGTTGGTGACGTTGGTCTGCGCGGTGGTCACCTGCTGCTCGGCCTGGGTCACCTGCTGCTGGGCCTGGGCGACCGCGGCCGGGTCCACCTTGGTGGTGGTGATGGTCGTGGTCTGCGGGGCGGGGGTGGCGTTGCCGCCGCCCCGGGAGCCCGACGCGTTCGACGACTGGGAGGACTGCGCCGGCTGGGACTGCGCGGCCTGCGGGGCCGCCTGGGAGTCGGCCGGGGCCGCGTCCGTGGCGGAGGTGCTGGGGGCGGCGCTCGCGGCGGCGGTGTCGGAGGCACTGGGCGAGGCACCCGGGCTCGGGCTCCTGGTCCCGGTGAAGGAGGACTGCTGCACGAAGGAGGACTGCTGCACCGAACCCGCCTGGCCGATCGGCACCGTGCTGGTCGTGGTGGTGCCCGCCTGCGCCTTCGTCAGGTTCGCCTCGGCCGAGGCCAGGCCCGCCTGGGCGCTGCTCAGCGCGCCGTTGGCGGCGTCCAGGGCCTGCTTGGCCGCGGTGGTGTCCACCGTGGCCAGCACCTCGCCCTGGGTCACGGTGTCCCCCACCGCGACCTTGACGGCGGTCAGCCTGCCGCCGGTCACGAAGTCCTCGGCCGCGTCGGTGGGCGAGGAGAGCGTGCCGGAACCGGACACCGTGGCCAGGACCGTTCCCTTGGTCACGGTCGCCGTCCGGGTGGTCTGCTTCCCGGCCGCAGCGCTGCTGGTGCTGTTCACGGTGGAGTAGGCCAGGGCGCCCCCGGCGAGGAGGGCCACACCGAGCACTGAGTTGACGAGGACGGCGCCACGCCGTCGCGGGAGGACCTTCATAGCGCACAAGGTTCGCCCCGTGCTCTTGCGAAGCCCTGAGCGGCACCTGGACGGACGCTGAGCCGTCCGCTCCCCCGCCATCCCGGAAAATCCGGACATACCGGCCACTGCGCCCGGAGGGCTGGAAACACTGTTGGCGCAACTCCCAGCATGTTCCCAGCCACCTGGGGCACGGGTCTCACCCGGCTCCCGGTCCAGCGCCTAGAGCTCGATCTGGTACCGGATGAAGCCGCGGTTGTCGGCCACCTTGTCGTAGAGCAGCCGGGCGGTGGCGTTGGTCTCGTGGGTCATCCAGTAGACCCGCAGGCAGTCCCGCTCGCGGGCGAACTCCGCGACCGCCTCGATCAGCGCCCGGGCCACCCCGCGGCCGCGCGCCTCGGGGGCGGTGAAGAGGTCCTGGAGGTAGCAGACGTCCGGGCCCGAGGTGTTGGCGTGCACCAGGAAGTGGGTGATGCCCACCAACTCCCCGTCCAGCCGGGCGCCGAGCGCGTGGATCGCGGTGTCCTCCCGGATCCCGGCCCAGGAACGGTCGTAGGTGGCCTGCGGCTCGTCCCGCCGGTAGAAGGCCATGTAGGCGCGGAACAGGGCCTCCCAGACCTCGCGGTCGTCGGCGGTGAGCTTCTCGATGGTCAGCATGCGGGCCATTCTCGCGACCCCCCGGCCCCGGGGCACCGGATTCCACGGAGCGGGACGGCGTTCCGGCTGTACGCCGTGTCACTTGACCCCTCGTCGGCCCCCGCTGCCTACCCTGGTCCCGTGACCCTGCTGATCCGCACCGACTACACCGACCAGGCCGGCTGGGACGAGCTGCGCACCCTCCTCGCCACCCCGAGCGAGGAGGGCTTCCTGGCCGAGGTGGAGCTGGTCGAGCGCGAGGACTACGCCGACCTGCCCGTCGACCGCCTGCTCGACCTGCTCCCGGCCGCCGACAACCCCCGGGTGCTGCTGGTCGCCGACCGCACCACCTTCTCCTCCCACGAACTCCCGGTCCTGGTCGTCGACCTCCCCAAGCACCGCGAACTGCGCGCGGTGGCCAGCCAGCTCTGGTCGGTGGAGAACAACCTGGCGCTGGCGAACATGGACTTCGAGGAGTTCGAGCGGGAGACGGAGGAGGACGGCGTGTTCCGGGGGTTCTCCGGCTTCTAGGGCGTGGTTTCACGTGAAACGGTGCGTCACTCCCGCATGACGCACCGTCAACCGCGCGCCGTCAAGCGCGCGCCGTGAGCCGCCGCCAGCGCGGCTGTTCCGTCGCCACGCAGGCCAGTGCCAGCAGCGTCACCCCCACCGCCGCCCAGGCCGGCATGACCAGCCAGGCGCCGGCCACGGCCGCGCCCAGCTCCATCAGGACCAGCAGGATGGTGCCCCAACCCGGGATCGGGACCAGGACGTTGGTCTTGCCGTTGTCGCCGGGGGTGGCCAGCACGGCGGGCAGGCCGATCAGCAGGAGCAGGGCCGCGAAGGCGAGCCAGAGGGAGATCCGGCCCATCGCCCAGGGGAAGGCGATCCAGGCGACCAACTCGGCCAGCACGCGCAGGACATCGGGCAGCGGATAGGAAGGTCTGCTCATGCGCCGAACTCTCCCACAGGGATCGGTGGACAGATAATCGTCGCGTAGATAATCTACGTGCAGACAACGACGCGGCAGCGAGGAGCGCCGCCGCACCGTCATCCAAGGGGAAACACCGTGTGGAGTTACCAGCACACCGTCGAGACCACCGCCGCGCCCGCCGCCGTCTGGGAGCTCTGGGCCGACGTCGCCAACTGGGGCGCCTGGAACGCCGACATCACCAGCATCACCATCGACGGCCCGTTCGCCGAGGGCAGCCTGATCACCATGGTGCCGGGCGGCCAGGACGCGGTGGAGCTGCGGCTCAGCGAGGTGGTGGAGCACCAGCACTTCGCCGACCAGGCCGAGTTCGGCACCCTGGTGCTGCGCACCTCGCACCGGCTGGCGCCGGGCGAGGACGGCCGCACCCTGGTGACCTACCGGCTGGAGATCACCGGCGAGGGCGCCGACCAGGCCGGCCCGGAGGTCGGCCCGATGGTCAGCGGCGACTGGCCGGAGACCATGGCCGCCCTGGTCGAGCTGGCCGAGCAGGGCGGCGGGCGGTGAGCGGACCGGAGCAGAGCCCCGGGTTCCTGCTCTGGCACACCACCCTGCGCTGGCAGCGGGAGATCGCTGCCGCGCTGGGCCCGCTCGACCTCACGCACGTGCAGTTCGTCCTGCTCGCCTACACCTGGTGGCTCAACTCCCAGGGGCAGCAGCCCAACCAGCTGGCCCTGGCGACCGGGACGAGCACCGACGCCAAGATGGTCTCCCAGGTGGTGCGCACCCTGGAGGCCAAGGGGCTGGTGCGGCGCGAGACCGATCCGGCCGACACCCGGGCCAAGCTGCTCCGGGTGACCGAGGCCGGTGCGGCGCTCGCGCCCCTGGCGATCGAGGCGGTGGACGCCGCCGACGCCCGGTTCTTCGCGCCGGTGCCGCGCGAGGCGGCGGTCAGCCTGCTGCGCCGGCTGCTCGATCCGCCGCAGTGAGCGACCGCACCACCCGGGCCGGGTTGCCGACCACGAGCACCCCGGCCGGGAGGTCGCGGACGACCACCGAGCCGGCGCCCACCACGGTGTCGCGCCCGATCGTCACGCCCGGGCAGACGATCGCGCCGCCGCCCAGCCAGACGTTCTCGCCGATCGTCACCGGCCTGCCCCGCTCCCAGCCCTCGCGCCGCCGCACCGGGTCCAGCTCGTGGTCGGGCGTCAGCAGCTGGACGTTCGGACCGATCTGGCAGTCCGCCCCGACGGTGATCGGCGCGGTGTCCAGGAAGACCGCGCCGAAGTTGACGAAGGTGCGGGCGCCGATGCTGATGTACCGCCCGAAGTCGCACTGGAACGGCGGCCGGATCCGGACCTCCTCGCCCAGCGACCCGATCAGCTCGCGCAGCGCCCGCTGCCGCCCGTCGGGCGACGCATCCGGCGCGTTGAACGCCGCCAGCAGTCCGGCCCGGCGCACCGAGTCCGCGGCCAGTTCCTCGTCGTCGGGGAGGTACCACTCCCCCGCGAGCATGCGGTCCTTGTTGATGCCCATGTGGCTTCCGACGATCCGTCAGCCGCCCGCGTTCCCGGCGCGCAGCCGTTCCATCACTTCGGCGTCCTCCCGCCACCCCATCGCCACGCTCTCCGCGACCCGCCGGGCCAGCCCCTCCAGCACCGGCAGCCGGGGCTCGGGCCGCAGCGGCAGCAGCGCCCGCCGGGCCCAGTGCCGGCCGTGCGGGCGCCGGTCGAAGTGCCTGGAGACGGCCTCCCGCAGCCGGTCGTCCTCGCAGAAGAAGCCGACGAACGGGGCCGCGTCCAGGTCGTCCGGCTCGGCCGGCGGCCCGGTCCGCTGGCCGAGGCCGAAGCCGCAGCGCGGCCGGTCCGCCGCCAGCCACTCGGTGCGCCCGAGCACCACCGCCACATGCGGCCCGTCCGGCGCCAGGTACTCGATCCAGGCCACCTCCAGTCCCTCGCCGAGCCGCGGTGCCAGCTCGCTGAGCACCGCGTGGCTGCGCTCCGGCAGCCCGGCCAGCAGCTCCCGGGCGGCGGTCCGGGCGGCCGCCATCTCCTGGGCGTGCGAGAGCCAGAAGCGGGCGGCCGGTTCGTCCACCGGGTTCATCCCGAGCAGGTCCTCCAGGGCGTTGAGGTAGTCGCGGGCCACCGCCCGGCCGCGCTCCTCGCGTGCTCCGCCGGCCCGCGGCGGGGCGGCGGCCAGCGCGGCCGCCAGGTCGCGGGCCAGGTCGTGCAGCGAGACCGCGCGGACGGCGGCGGAGAGCGCCGGGCGCCCGCTCGGGGTGAGCTGCACCCGCACCGGGTCGGGCAGGTGGCCGACGTCGCGCGGGCCGCGCGGGCGCCCGTCGGCGCCGGCCCGCAGCAGCAGTTCGACGGCCAGGGTGAACCGCGGGGCGGTCACCACCAGCCCGGGGGAGCGCTCCCTCTGCCCCGGATCCACCACGGCCTCGGCCAGCCCCGCGCCGTCGGCCGCCAGATCGGGCCGGCCGGCCCGGCGCAGCAGCGCGGCGAGCAGGGCGGCGCCCAGTCCGTGCGCGCCCCAGGGGTCGAGCAGGAACGCCAGGTAGCGCTCGTGCGCCTCCTCCTCGGCACCGCGCTCCAGCACGGCCAGTCCGGTGGAGGGCCCGCGCCGCCACCGCCCGGCGGCCCGCAGCGCGGCGATCTCGGCCGCGCGCCGGCCCCACTCGTCCGCCCCCGCCGGCGTCATGCCCGACACTCCCAAGTCATGCCGCTGACTCTAGGGTCTGCGGCCCGGCCCCGGGGCGGCCGAGCCGGAGCGGATCACCCGCAAGCGGCCCCCGGGCGGCCGCGGCCCGTTACTGACAGACTGTCAGCGAGACCGTGTCCGAACCACCCGAGCGAGGTCAGCATGACGTCCCGCGTCCGCAGCATCACCTTCGACTGTGCCGACCCGTTCGCGATCGGCGCCTTCTGGTCCGCGGTCACGGGCCGGCCCGCCGTCAACGACGGCACCGCGGAGGAGCCCGAGGTGATGCTCGCCGGGCCGGACGGGTCGGCGCTGCCGAACCTGCTCTTCATCCCGGTGCCCGAGGGCAAGACGGTGAAGAACCGGGTGCACCTGGACCTGCAGCCCGAGGACCGCACCCGGGACGAGGAGGTAGCCCGGCTGATCGGCCTCGGCGCCACCCTGGTGGCCGACCACCGCGCGCCGGACGGCACCGGCTGGGCGCTGCTGGCGGACCCCAACACACGTGACTACCAGTTCTGTGCAGCTTAGCCGCAGGCCAGCACCAACGACAGAGCCCCGCCCGGCGCTTGGCCGAACGGGGCGTCTCGCTGTCTGACCACCTGCCAGGGCGGCGCACGGTGTTGACCGGCGGGCGCGTCAGATCGGCAGGTCCCATCCGGGGCCGTCCTCGGCGCCGAGCCACACCCGCTGACCGGCAGCCGAGACCGTGATCCCGAACCGTTCCTGGTGCGGCTCGTTGGCAGCCTGCCAGCGCTGCACTGCCCGTTCCACCCGGTCCCACAGGCGGACGGGACCACGCTGGACAACGGTCCACCCGCCGTCAGGGTTGGGAATCGTCCGAGCCTGCGAACCGGTGGACACGTCCCAGAGGATCTGTTCCGCCCCCGCCCCCATGCGTTCGGCCGAGGGTGCCGCGAGCTGCGCGACCCATCCGCCCGTCCAGTCGTCGAGCTTCGCGGGGTCGATCTGGCTCGGACGCTCCTCCCCGGGCAGCAGGGCCAGCGTCGGACGGGGCGGCCGGTCGTGCGGCCGGGCGATCATGAAACTGGTGTACCCGGGCAGGAACCGCCCCGTGGCCTCACCGGGGCCGGTCACGTCGAGCAGCGCAAGGGCGTTGGCATAGCTCCACCCGGAAAGCGTGGCCAGGATCTTCCCGCCGGGCTTCACCTGGTGCAGCCAGGGCAGCGGGACGTACCGAACCGAACAGGTGGCAATGAGCCTGGCGTACGGCCCGCCCTGCGGGTCGCCGCGCAGCCCGTCACCGATGATCAGCCGGGGCGCGAACCCGGCCGCCTTGAGCGCCGCCGCAGCGGCCCCGCCGACCACCGGGTCGTACTCGATGCTGGTCAGGTTGGCGTCCCCGAGGCGGTGCGCACCGAGGGCGGTCGAGTACCCGGTTCCGGTACCGATCTCCAACACCCGCTGACCGGCCTCCGCGCCGAGCTGCTGCCACATCCGCAGCACCAGGGACGGCAGGGTGGACGACGACGACGGGGATCCGGTCACGGCGTCCTCGGTCACGTCGTCGGGCCTGATCCGGCCGTCCAGTTGGGTGATCAGCGTCTCGTCGGAGTACACGCCCTCCAGCCACCCGGGATCACCCTCCCGGACGGGCCGGTAACTGGTGGGGACGCTGCCCGCCACCGGCAGGAAGTAGGACCCCGTGAACAGCTCGCGGGGAACCGTGGTGGCCGCGCTGCGCCACTTGGGTTCGGTCAGGGTGCCGTCCTCGGCGAGTCTGTCCGCCAGGGCGCTGCGAAGCTGAGCCGATGTGCTCACGTGTCGGGGCCTTTCTCCAGTTGGTCGGTTAGAGCTTGCGCGATGGCGGCGGTGGTCTGCGCCGGCTGCCACGCCCATTGGCCGTTCGGGTTGCACTCAAGGAAGTACCAGTCACCCGCAGGGGTCACAGCGAAGTCGAACGCGCCGTAATGCAAACGGAGTTCGGCGAGATAGGCCGCGACCGCACGGGCGACCGACGCGGGTACCTCGATCGGTGTGCACGTCATCAGGTCTTGACGGTAACGCCAGTCGAGATCGGGGCTGTCGATCCGGACCCCAAACAGCCGGGCGCCCACGGCGGTGACCCGCACGTCGAACGCCTTGTCCACCTTGGCTTGGAACATGTGGGGACAGACGGACACGGCGTCGGTGATCTCGGCCGCGCGCACCTCCCGGACCCACACGCTGTGCGGCTGATCGTCCACGCGGTAGGGCGTGTTCCACACGGGCTTGTAGACCACTCCGCCGGACTGCTGTGCGGCGAACGTCCGTGCTTCGTGCGGGTCGTCGGTGATCACCGTGCTGGGCACCCGGAGCCCGCAGCTCTGCGCGGTCGAGAGCTGCGCGGGCTTGAACTCGGCGGCCCGATTGCTCCACGGGTGATTCACGTAGTGCGCGCCAGGCAGTGACGCGAGGATGCCGCCTGCGCCCCACAGGGCCTGTTCTGCGGCGAACCGGCGGTCTTGGCCGCTCAGCTCCGGCGGTCCCTCGTAGGGTGAGGGCCTGCGCACCCACACGGAGCGAATCCGCGTGGTGTCGATCTCCCGGCTCGCCGTGCGCAGGGTGCCCCGCTGGTCGCCCGTGCGGTACGAGGCGGTCAGCGAGGCACCCGCGTGCAGGTCGGTGCCGGGGTCGAGACGGACCACGGGAACCCGGCGCTCGGCGAGAAGCCGCAGCACCACGTCCGCTGTCACATCGTAGGGGTTGGTCAGCACCAGTACCGACCTGCTGTCGCGCATCAGCCGGAACTCTGGTCCTGGTCGTACGACTCGGTGCTGTCCGCGTCGGTCGCGCCACCCGGGCCGGACCCGTCACCCGGGGTGGTCGTGGTGGGCGTCAGGCCGCTCGTGCTGGTGCCGTGGCTGCCCAGCTCGACCGTCCGGCCGTGCTCGTCCACGATCACCGCGATCTGGGTTTCGGGGTCGATCACGGGCGTGTACTGCGGAACCGTGGTGGTGGCCGCGTACGGCGCCATCCGCTGGGTGCCCCACGGTGCGGGCGTCTGCGTCATCTGTGCTGTACCTCCGTTTCCTGCGAACATAGAAGTTCAACACCTCGACCGTGAAGCCGAGTTGCCAATCCCACCCCGGCCGAGTTGCCCTGTCCAGGGCCGAACCGGCCGGAGTGGCCGTGCCCCGCTCCGGGCATGGGGGTTGATCTGCCAGGAACGGGAGTTGGGGCCCGTTCCGGCGGGGGTGTTGACCCTTCCCCGCCCGCCGGAACGGGAGTTCATTGGGGGTGCGGCTACCCGCGCCCGAGGGGCCGTGCCTTGCGGAGCGGGGACGACTCGCCGGGGCGCGTCCACCCGAGGGGGAACAGGACCGGTTCACCGGGGAACAGCGCGGCCCACTCGGCGGACATGATGCCGCCCCATCGGCCGCAGGTCAGGCAGCGCCAGACCGGCCCGCCCGGACCGCTCAACAAGGCACCCGGTTCCGTGGTCGTCTCGACCTCGTGTCCGGCGCCCTCGGGGCACTCGCGCATCTCCGCTCCATACCGTGATCCGTCTGTGCCCCGCCCCGGTCGTCCGGGCCGTCCAAGTCCCGTCACCGGGGCGGGGGTTGTGCAGCCCGGCGCAGCGCAGGCAACGCCGGGAGTCGAGCGGTCGGGTTACTGCCGAACCCTGGTGCCCCATCTCGACCGGGGCCGGGCATGCCGAGCGCGGTGGGTGCGCTCGGTCGCCGACTTGTCCCGCTTGGCCATGGCGGCAACTGCCCTTCCGTGCAGGGTCGATATGCAGTCGGCGCAGGCGAGCAGCTCGGCCGTGACTCCGCTGGCTGCGGTCACCGGGCCGAGCCAGAGCACGCGGACCGAGGTGCGCCCGCAGTAGAGCCAGCAGTCCCCGACCGTCCACGGGTTCCCGTCGTTCTCCTCGGGCGGTTCCGGCAGGCGTCCCGCGCCGATCTCGGCCAGCGTGGGCAACACCTCGGCAGCGAGGGTCACGGCGGCTGTCCGGGACGGACGTGGCGCACCGTGACCCGCAGCCGAGACCGCCTGGCGGCACGTCTTCGGCGCCACCACGTTTCCCAGTCCCCGCCGTAGACGATGCCGAGCATGGCGACCGCCAGGGCGAAAAACCACCAGACCCAACGACGCGCGGCGTACGGGTCGAGCTTGGCCAGGGCGACCACCAGAACGGCGGGCCCGAGGGCGACCGCCACGGCCAGGACGCAGGCGGCAAGGGTCTTGCGGCTCACGCCGGTTCCTCCTCGGGCACCAGCACCATCGGGACCGAGGCAGCGTCCAGGCTGTACGACCGGTGGTCCTGGTTGAGCCAGGTGTGGGTGCGCGCCCACTCCGCCACGGCCCCCACGTCGGCACTCGGCCGGGACGTCTCACCGCACACGGTGCCGTCCTCGTCCTCGGCCACGCAGGACAGGACGTAGCGCGCCGGAACAGCCCGAGGGTCATCCAGGCGCAACTTCCAGCCCCCAAACCGCGTAACGATCCGGTTCGTCTCCTGGCAGTCCGTGTGCGTCAGTACCGACGGGAGTTCCCTGGTCGGCATGCTGCTCATTCGGCCTCCAAAACGCTGAATGCCCGTCACGTCACATGGACGGTACGGGCATTCGAGTGTTGCGAGGGGGACAAACTGTCCCCCTAACCGATTGAGCTAGGCCGCGACGCCGATTGACTCGGCCAGCGCCACGGCGGAGCGGCGAAGCGGCCCAACCGCCTGTCGTTCCAGTGCTGCTGCGAGGGAGCGGGCTCCCGGGACGTAGCGAACGCCCTCGGGCGTCACATCGATGGCTTCCCCGAGGTAGTGCACGGCCGCCGTGATATCGCGCTTCTGGTGGTAGCCAAAGGCGATGTCGAGCAGCAGCCGCGAACGGCGTTCCAGGGAAGGGATAGTGACCGGATCGATGCTCTCCGACCGCAACAGCGCTTCACCAGGCCGCCGGAGCCCGACCCCGATAGAAACCCCGTACACGTCCACGTTCGACGTGCCGAAAGCGCTTTGGGGATGCCAGTAGCCCCCCGGCAGCAAGCGGGCGATCCGAGCCGCTTCGTCGAGGTGCCGTTCGGCTGGACCGGACACCCCGTCAAGTCCATGTGTGCATGCCGCTTGCAAGTGCAACTGACCATAGGCTGCCAGGACTTCGGAGCTTCCGGACTCCAGCATCGGCCGGACAAGGGCCATGCCCAACTCGGCGGTATGCACCGCCTCGTCAACGAACCCCACAGCGCGCTGACCAATGCTGACGGTCCATGCCCCGAGAGCCAGCGATACCGGGTCGTCGGCGTTCTCCGAGGCGTCCCGGGCTCTGTCCAGCGCGAGCCAGTACAGCTCGGGCTCACTGATATGGGCGAGCAGCCGTTGAACCAGCCGGTACAGATCAGCGAGCACGCCGTACGCCGCTCGCCGTTCCCGGCCGTCATAAGCGCGTACCGCACCATGGGTCTCGCGCAGGAGGTCCGGCAGCAGGGCACCAACCTCGGTCCGCTGGTGTGCGGAGGTGTGCCACAGGCGCCATGCCTGTTCGACCCTGCCGCGCAGCACGGCCGCTGGCATTACCTCGGCAGGGGCCGGCTGGAACGCAACGCTATGCATAGCCTTCCGGATCTCGGCCACCGAGGGGTGCGAGATCTTGCCGGGCTGGTCAGCCGGGATGCTCACCGTGTCCCCGGTCAGGATCGACACGTCTGTGACGTGGAGAACCTGCGCCAGCTTGACCAGCAAGCCAACTCCCCGGATCTCCCGCTCGCCGTTTTCGATCTTCTTGAGCCAGTCGGCCGAACGACCCACCAGACCCGCCGTGGCTGCGCGGCTCATCCCCCGCCGCTCACGCAAGGCCCGGATTCGTTCGCCTGTGGTCAACTCTGCTGGCAGGTCTGTCATGTGGCCACTCTCCCGCGACACGCGCTGATGTGGTATCAGCGTACGCGGGAATCGGCACGGGCCAAGGGGTTCCGATGGACTTCCATGGTCGGCACCTCGGGGCGGCGAGGGCGGAGCTGGGCCGGAGCGCTCGCCCTGGCGGGGCGTGTCGAGCCCGGAACGCGAAAAGGGCCCCGCCCTGACCCCCGCAGCGGGAGAACAGGACGGGGCCCTTGCGATTCCGACAATTGATCAAGTGGCTTGATGGGGCGATCAATCCCAGATATCGGAGTCGTCGTCCGGCTCGGGCGGCGCGATGGCCACGCGAGCACTCGGCGACAATCCCAACTCTCGAATATAGCGCGCAAGTTGGGAGCGGTACTGTGCCGCAATGGTGGCGGCGCCGTTCTTCACCGTGCCGCGCTCAGCCGTGACCATTAGTCCGCGTTCGGAAAGGTCGCGCTCCGCCTGGTCGATGCGGGCCACGCAGACGCACAGATCCTTGACGGTCGAATGGTCCACCTCGCCGAGTCCGGCGGCCACTTCGAGAATCGGCACGACACGCTGCCACTCGGCCGAAGCCATTTCCCGACAGCGGATATTGGCCGCATGGATCTCGGCGGCCGGCGAGTCCTTGAAAACCTCTCGCCAATCGGGCTCGGAAAGAACGGCGCGAGGAACGATCACCCCCTCTCTGATCTCGGCCTTTGATGGGTTCCCTTCGCGGGCCCGTATTGCCGCTGGCTTGGGTCGATATCGATCGGCCATCGGTCTCCTTTCTTGCTCGCTGCAACGGGACGCAGGGCGCCCAAGAATGGCCACAGCCCCGGCGCGAGTTTCTAGCCTCCCTGCCGATCACCCTTGGGCACGGACGGGAGTACCCCCCTGGGTGGCGGGCCGCTCAGTCGCCCTGTGCGGCCACGTAGTCCTCACGCTGAGCCACGAGGCTCTGATTGAAATCGTCGGCAAGCTGCATTGATTCCTTTTCGACGCGATCCATGATCTCATCGAGAATCTGTGCCGCGTAATAGCGCTGCTCGGGTACGGTTACGGCTTCACCGATGATTCGCTGTGCGCGCTGCGCCTCGGTCATGACGTATCCGCGCTTGTGCCGGGCGGCCCGGTACTCCACATATGCCGCGAACCACGGTTCCGCCGACAGCGTGTCAAGGAACCGCTGATGGGCGTCATCGCCCGAGTTCGCGGCTTCCTCGGCCCGGCCCATCCAAGTCCCGGCGAACTCTCGGCTGTACTCGATCTCTCGTTCCGCACGGCGCACCTTCTCGGCGTCCTCAGCGGCACGCAACTGCGCCTCGGCATCGGCCAGCGGGCCGGACACCTTGTCGATCTGCGCTTGCAGCTTGGCGACCCGCTCGGCGGCCTTCTCGATCTCGGCGCTCATATCAGTTGCCGCCCTTCGTGGTGTCGCGCCCGTACTGGGCTGCGATCTTCTTCGCGTTCTCGTAGTAGCCAAGGGACATGCGGACGGTGGTGCCCATGCGGTCGTACGCCTCGGGGTTCGAGTCGCGCATTGCGGCCAACTTCTCCATGCGCTCGTCTCGCTGCCACTCGGCAGCACGGGCCGCATCATTGTCCCGGGGGCCGTCCAGATAGCCGAACCGGTTCAGTGTCTCGCTCATGGTGTTCTCTCCGTTCGTCAGTGCCCACGGCGGGGCTTCCCGGTATACATAGGGAGCGCCCCTTGCCAGCTTTCCTCGGTAGTAGTAGGGAGCGGAGGTTTCCCGGCTTCGCTCGGCCCCCCTGCCGTAGTGAAGGGCGGAGGTTTCCGGCCAGCGGTGGTGAGGTGGCGAGAGTGGTCCTGTTTCTTGTTTTTTCTTAGTTTTTTCTATGCGTTCTAAAAAATAGGCAAGAACCACCACCCACCACCGCTCTTGCCGCTGTCGGCCAGTCCGGGCCGGCTGAGCCAAAGGCCACAGGCGCCCGTCTGCGGGCATAAGAGAGCCCCGGCCGACCACGGGGGGCCGACCAGGGCTGCACGGGGCTCTATGGGGCGCTTACGCGGCTGCGGGCACCAGTTCGGGGACCGTGGCGGCGTCCCATGCGGAAAGCTCCTCGGCGGCCTCATCGAGTTCGCCCGACATGGTGAAGTCCACCCGCCGTGTGTCGAGGGTGCGCCACCCGCCACGGGTGCCCCGGCGGACGTTCAGGCGGACTCCGGCGTCAACGAGCATGCCGCGCCGCTTCGCGGTGTCGGCAGCCGTCCAGTCGTCGGCAAAGGTGCGTCCGGTCGCCGTGGTGATGCGCTGTGGCTCGGTCTTCTCGCGGGACTCCAAGTCGGCTATGCGGTTGTCCAGTGCATCGTGTCGCCGCTGCCATTCCTGCGCGGCGTGCTTGGACTTCTGCTGTCCCTGGATTTTCAGGTGTGCGGTGAACTCGGCCACGGTCGCGTTCAACTCCGGCTCGGGGTCGTAGCCGGGGACCACCATGGTTGTCCTGGTCTGGATTCCGCCGACCAGGCGCAGGAACTCGGCTATCACGTACTCGTCCGCCCAGTCTCCCCGGATGTTCGCGGGCGCTTCGCACTTGTCGCCTCGGGCGTGGTAGTTGCACTTGTAGACAGGCGCCTGGTTCTTCTTGCTCTCCTGCCGGTTCAGGTACATGCGCCCGCCGCAAGAGTCGCAGTGGATGACCCGCAGCAGCAGCGCTTCCGTGTCGGACCGTTCGCTGTTGTTGATGCTGCGCTCGTCCAGGACGGCGCCGATCTGGTCGAACTCCTCGCGGGTGAGAATCGGTGTCTCGCTGCACATGACCGGGTTGCCCTGGTCGTCGCGCACGGGCACGCCGTTGTGCATCTTCCAGCCCAACAGGACCTCATTGCGGAGCATCCGGGTAATGACCGCAGGGGTCCACTGGAACGTCTCCCGCACGACGTGCTGACCCTTGGTCCCGCCGGTCTTGCCGCCCCGCTCGCGGCCCATCCTGTCGGCCCAGTAGTCGCGCGGGCTGAGCACCCCATCGGCGTTGAGCCCCGCAGCGATGCCGGACACCGTGGCACCCTCCAGCAGCTCACGGACGATGCGCTCAATGACCGCCACGGCGTCCGGATCGGGCACCAGCGTCCAGCCCTTGCCGCCGAACTCCTCGGGCATGGGCGCGGGCATGTAGCCGTACGGCGGACGGCCACCGCCGCGCCAGCGAAGCGGCATCCTGCGCATGGCGGCCTGCGCCCCGCTGACGCGGTCGCTGATGGACTGCGACTCGAACTGTGCAGCGAAAGCGAGCATGAACAGTTGGAGTTCCGCCATGGGGTCCATGGGGTTGCGGAAGTCGAACACCTGCCGACCCCCGCCCAGACCCTCGGCGAAGATCAGTACCTTCCGGTGCTCACGCGCCCAGTTGGCGAGGGCGTACATGTGCCCCATGGACCGGATGGCACGGTCGAACCGCCAGAACACCAGCGCGTCATACGCCTGCGGGTCGCTGAGCCAGCGCAGAAGCTGCGGGCGCTCCCAAGGGCTGGTCTTGGACGCGCTGACGTCAAGGTCCACCGCTTCGCGCAGCGCGTCACCCTCGCCGAAGGTGACCCGCAGCTCTGCGCCTACGTGGTCGCACGCTTCCCGCTGGCGTTCGGGGCTGGTGGTCTCGTCCGTCAGGACGGACAGTCGGATACACCGGACACCCCGAAGCGTCTCGGTGAACACCGTTCCGGACAGTGGGTTGCGAGCATCTTCCATGCTCTGTATGGGGAGCGAGGGTTGCCCGCCTGGGGACGTGACCGGTGTGTGTTCCATACCCTTCGTGAAGGGCGGAAGGTTCCCGCTACCCCGCTCCGAGCCCCTGACCAGCACAGATGCCGTTGCCATCTCTCACACTCCAGAACATCCAGTTCTGTGTGTCGGGAGATCCGGAGGGCAACGAGTTCTGCGTGGAGCGCAGCGCGGCCGAGCGGGCCGGGCGGTAGCAGCGGCCGGGGCACTCCCGACGGGAGACGGGAGCGCCCCACCGGCCTCAGAGCTCGGCGCGGAAGGCCTGCGCCACCGACAGGAAGATGTCGTTGGCCTCGGTCTCGCCGATCGTCACCCGCACGCCCTCGCCCGCGAACGGCCGCACCACCACGCCGGCCGCGGCCGCCGCGGCGGCGAAGTCGCCGGTCCGCTCGCCCAGCCGCAGCCAGACGAAGTTGGCCTGCGAGTCGACCACGGTCCACCCCTGCTCGACCAGCCCGGCGCTGACCCGCTCGCGCTCCTCGACCAGCGCCTGCACCCGGACCAGCAGCGCGTCCTCGGCGCGCAGCGAGGCGACCGCCGCGTCCTGGGCGAGCTGGCTGACGCCGAACGGCAGCGAGACCTTGCGCAGCGCCTCCGCCACCGGCTCGTGCGCGATCGCGAAGCCGACCCGCAGGCCGGCCAGGCCGTAGGCCTTGGAGAAGGTGCGCAGCACGCAGACGTTGGCGCGGTCGCGGTAGAGGTCGATGCCGTCCGGCACCTGCTCGTCGCGCAGGAACTCGCGGTAGGCCTCGTCCACCACGACCAGCACGTCGGAGGGCACCGCGTCCAGGAAGCGCTCCAGCTCGGGGCGGCGGATCGCCACACCGGTCGGGTTGTTCGGGTTGCAGACGAAGATCAGCCGGGTCCGCGGGGTGATCGCGGCCAGCATCGCGTCCAGGTCGTGCTCCTCGCCGGCGGTCAGCGGCACCGCCACCGGGGTCGCCCCGGCGATCTGGGTGATGATCGGGTAGGCCTCGAAGGAGCGCCAGGCGAACATCACCTCGTCGTCCGGGCCGGCCGTGGCGAGCACCAGCGACTGGGCCACGGTGACCGAGCCGGTGCCGAGCGCCACGTGCTCGGCGGGCACGCCGAACCGCTTGGCCAGCTCCTCGGTCAGCTCGGTGACGCCCGCGTCGGGGTAGCGGTTGAACGAGCCGGCGGCGGCGACGGCGGCCTCCAGCACGCCCGGCAGCGGCTCGTAGGGGTTCTCGTTGGAGGAGAGCTTGAACGCGTCCGCACCGGCGGGCTTGCCGGCCTTGTAGCCGGGGATGCCCGCCAGGCTCGGCCGAAGCCGCGGACCCTGTGCCGTACCGCTCACGATGGTGCTCCTTCAGGTCTGGAGGGGGCTGCCCGGTCGGGGCGCGCCCGGGCAGCGTGCACTCCTGGGCGCTCGTTCGCGCGCCGGTGGTGCACGCGGCGGTTGTTCCCCGGTCGGGTGCCCTGAACGATACCGAGCGCGCTCACCCGTGAGAGTGAGATGTGCCGCCGGAACAGCGCCGTAGATCAGCCATTGTCACTCGTTCCTATGGCACATGTCAGAGGTAATCGGCCGAAATCAGACCACTGATCCAAGGGTGGGAGCGTGACGTCAACGTGGAGAAACGGTTCTTCCGAGGCTGACGGCCAAGTGGTACAACCACCGGCTGACGCACCATACGATCGGTCCGCCATGACAGCAGCAGCCAACCAGAGCGGTCGGCGACCCACCACCTCACGACGTCTGGAGCGGGCCGGCATCCGGGACGTGGCAGCAGCCGCCGGAGTGTCCATCACCACCGTCTCCGACGCGCTGAACGGGAAGGGCCGCCTGCCCGACGAAACCCGCAGCCGGGTGCGCGAGGTCGCCGAGCGCCTCGGCTACCGGCCGTCCGCCGCCGCCCGGACGCTGCGCACCGGCCGCTCCGGACTGATCGGCCTCACCGTCACCACCTACGGCGAGGAGCCCTTCACCTTCACCGAGTTCGCCTACTTCGCCGAGATGGCCAGGGCGGCCACCAGCGCCGCCCTGGGCCGGGGCTACGCCCTCGTGGTGCTGCCCGCCTCCTCCCGGCACGACGTGTGGAGCAACGTCGCGCTGGACGGCACCGTGGTGATCGACCCGGCCGACCAGGACCCGCTGGTCAGCGAGCTCTACCGGTCCGGCGTCCCGGTGGTGAGCGACGGCAAGCCGGGCAACTGCCAGGTCACCGCCTGGGTCGACAACGACCACGAGGCCGCGGTGCTCGACATCCTGGACCACCTCAGCGCGGCCGGCGCCCGCCGGATCGGCCTGCTGACCGGCACCAGCACCGACACCTACACCCGGCTCAGCACCGAGGCCTACCTCGGCTGGTGCGCCCGGGTCGGCCAGGAGCCGGTCTACGAGGCCTACCCCGCGCACGACCCGGCGGCCGGCGCGGTGGCCGCCGACCGGCTGCTGGCCCGCCCGGACCGGCCGGACGCGGTCTACGGCCTGTTCGACCCCAACGGCACCGACCTGCTGGCCGCCGCCCGCCGCTACGGCCTGCGGGTGCCGGACGACCTGCTGCTGGTCTGCTGCAGCGAGAGCGACGTCTACGCCGGCACCGAGCCGCCGATCACCACGCTCTCGCTGAAGCCGCGGCGGATCGGCACCACGGTGGTGAACCTGCTGATCGACGCGATCGAGGGGGTGGACTCCGGCACCGGCGTGGCGTTGGACACCCCGGTGACCGGTCCCCGGCTCTTCCCGCCGCGCTACCGGACCGCCGGCACCGGGCCGCCGCCGGGCACCCTGATGCCCACCGAGCTGATCGTGCGGGCCTCCTCGCAGCGGCGCAGCCCCCGAACCACCGTCAGCGCTCCGCGCACCCCGGGCGAGGTCTGAACCACCGCCAGGGGTGGCGTCCCCACGGATCTTGAATCGATTGGATGGCCACCGGGTGAGGACGACGGGAGAGTGGTCTTCCTATGATGGGCGGATGACACCCGAGGACCGCTTCCCCGGGCCTGAACCGCACCACTCAGGCCGACACCCGCACCAGGACCTCGACGTGCTGCCGTACGGCTCGTACTACGAGCCCAATCCCCCTGCCGACCAGCCGGGTTCGCCCGCCGAGCCGGAGGGCCTGCCGGGCGGGTCCGGCGCCACCTACAGCGGGTACGGCGGCGCCAACTACCTGGAGCAGCACTGGCCGGTGGCCGGGCACCCGACCCCGGTCGCGGGCACCGCCCTGCCGGTCTTCCTCGCCGCCCAGCCGCCGGCCCCGGCCCACGACGACGACCCGCCGACCATCGAGCTCGGCCCGCCGATCAGCGAGGACGACCTCCGTCCGGCCCCGCAGCTCGGCGACCCGGGCCCGGTCGGCCCGCTCTACGTGGTCGGCGACGTGCACGGGTACCTGGAGGAGCTGATCGCCGCGCTGCACCAGCAGGGGCTGGTGGACGCGGACGGGCACTGGACGGCCGGGCGGGCCCGGGTCTGGTTCCTCGGCGACTTCACCGACCGCGGCCCGGACGGCATCGGGGTGATCGACCTGGTGATGCAGCTGGCCGCCGAGGCGGCCGCGGCCGGCGGCTACTGCCGGGCCCTGATGGGCAATCACGAACTGCTCTTCCTCGGCGCCCACCGGTACGGCGACGAGCCGGTGCAGTCCACCGCCGGCACCGCCTCGTTCCGCGCCGCCTGGCTGCTCAACGGCGGCCAGCAGCACGACCTGGAGCGGCTGCAGGGGCACCACATCAGCTGGCTGAAGCGGCTGCCGGCGATGGCGCTGGAGGACGGCCACCTGCTGCTGCACTCCGACACCACCGCCTACCTGGAGTTCGGCGACTCGATCGCCGAGGTCAACGACGCGGTGCACGAGCTGCTGGCCGACGAGGGCGCGGACGAGTGGTGGGACGCGTTCCGGCGGTTCACCAAGCGGTTCGCCTTCCGCGGCCCGAGCGGGCCGATGGCGGCCGGCGAGCTGCTGGGCACCTACGGCGGGCACCGGGTGGTGCACGGGCACAGCCCGATCCCGTACCTGACCGGCGAGGCGACCTCGGACTCCGGCGAGCCGCCCTACGTGCCGGGCCCGTACATCTACGCCGACGAGCTGGCGGTGGCGATGGACGGCGGGGTCACCATGGAGGGCAAGCTGCTGGTGGCCCGGCTGCCGGTGGACTGAGCCGCGGGCGGCCGTCCCGGCTCAGGGCCGGGGGTCGGGGTGTTCGCCGAGGCCGCGGCCGACCACGGTGTAGGCGAGCACGGTGTTGACCAGGCAGAGCAGGCCGAAGACCAGGCCGGTCGGCGCGCCCGCCACGGTCCAGAAGGCGGCCGTGGCGGAGAGGAAGACCACCGCCTTGACCACCAGGATGCCCGTCAGCGGCAGCTTCACCGTGGCCCGAGGCGCCGCGTAGCGCCCCCAGAGCACGGCGGCCAGCAGCGGTGCGGCGACCGCCAGCAGCAGCCGTCCGACCAGTCCGGGCCCGACCGCCCAGCCCCACCAGGCCAGTCCGCCGAGCGCCACCAGCTCCAGCAGGAACGCCAGCATCTCGTTGGCGACCCGAATCCCCCGTGATCCCATGCGCCGCAGCATACGGCCTGTCCGGCCGACCGGACGGATCCGTTCCGGGGTGATCACGGTGACGACTGTTCGGATTCCGGACCCACCGGGGACGGCCAGCGCATAGGCTCGGGCCCATGGCCATTCCCCCCTTCCTCGCGGAGCTGCGCGCTCTGGTCGGCACCCGTCCGCTCTGGCTCCCGGCCGCCTGCGTGGTGGCCCTCGACGAGCAGGGCCGGGTGCTGCTGGGCCGGCGGGCCGACACCGGCGGCTGGGCGCTGGTCGGCGGCATCCTGGACCCGGGCGAGGAGCCGGCCGACGGCGCGGTGCGGGAGTGCTACGAGGAGACCGGGGTGCTGGTGGAGCCGGAGCACCTGACCTCGGTGACGGTCTCGCCGCTGGTGCACTACCCCAACGGGGACCAGATGCGGTACCTGGAGCTGACCTTCCGCTGCCGGGTGGTCAGCGGGCAGGCGCGGGTCAATGACGACGAGTCACTGGAAGTGACCTGGTTCGCGCCGGACGAACTGCCCGAGCTGGACCCGTACAGCCGGCAGCGGTTGGACCTGGCGCTGGCCTTCGACGGGACGACGGCGTACGCGTTCTCCGGCACGGAGTCCGTATACAACCCGGTGTCGCCCTGATGAACCCCTCGTTCACCTGCATGTTTGACGCACCGTCATACATCGCTACTAAAGTATGACTTCATTATGAAGCAGGTACATGAGTCTCCGCTGACGCACCAGAGCAGCCTGGCGCACGACGCCGACGACTGCCTCTTCGATCCGGCCGTCCGGGCCGTCATGGCCGAGTTCACGCTGAGCGACGAGACTCTGGACCTGGAGGCGGCCTCCGCGGTCTGTGCCGCCCGGCGGGCCGTCGAGTGGCTGCGGCTGCGCGAGACCCGCGGCCTCGACCTGAGCAGCAGCGCACTGGACGTGCTGCTGCGGCTGAACGCCACCAGCGGCGAGGCGCTGCCCTGCGCGGAACTGGCCCGGGCCGCCCAGGTGGGCGTGCCGGCCGTCAACGCCCTGGTGGACGCGCTGGCCAAGGAGGGCCTGGTCGAACGCCTCGACGAGGCGGACGACCAGGGCTGCTCCGCCACCCGGATCACCCCGGCCGGGCGCGGCTGGCTCGACTCCTACCGCCAGCCGGCCCAGCGCGCGATAGCCGGTCTCTTCCAGGGCTTCAGCTCGGCCGAACTGGCCCAGCTGCGCCACCTCTCGCTGCGGATGGTCGCCAACCGCCAGCGGATGGAGCACTACCTCGAGATCGCCGAGGACGCGCTCTCCTGACCCCGGCTCAGCGGTTGGGGTCGTACGGCATCGGCGGCGCCTGCGGAACCGGCGGCGCCTGGTACGGGTTCGGGTGCCCCTGCGGCACGACCTGCTGGTAGGGGTTCGGCTGGTCCTGCGGCTGGTAGCCGACGGGCTGCGGGTACTGCTGGTATGCACCCTGCTGGAAGGCGGCCTGCTGCGCCTGGACCACCGGCTGCGCGGCGGCGGCCCGCTTGCGCCCGTTCATCGCCGCGATCGAGCGCACGATCAGCGCCACCGGCAGGATGAACACCTTGAAGAAGATCATGTACGTGCCGCCCTGGAAGATGAACCCCAGGTAGATGCCGTACCCCAGAAAACCCAACCCGAAGATCACATTGACGGCTCGCCAGCCATTGCTGAGCCCGTTGCCGATCAACCCGAGCCCCACCATCAGCACACCGCTGACCAGGAGGAAAACCACATACCAGGAGAACAGCGGCTGCCCGCTGAAATCGAGATTCACAGACCAACCCCGTTGAGAATCAGACAATCGTCATTTCCGACGATGGCGCACAGTATCGTGCCGCACCGTCAGCTGTCTGCCTCGAATTCCCTACGGGGCCTCCGGTCACCCGGTGGCCGACACCCGGTTCACCGAGTTCACCTTGCAGGTCACCGCTCCGTTCACCTGGGCGGTGCCGCCGGCGCTGTCCTCCACCTTCTGGCCGGGCGCGACGCCGGTCTCCAGCGCGGCGCCCTCAGCGACCCGGGTGCCGTGATCGTCCAGGAACTCCACACTGATCGCGTAGTTCGAGGACTTCGAGCTGTGGTTGACGATCTCCAGCTTGGCGCTGGGCACGCGGGTGGACTCGTCCACCGAGCAGGCGGTGATGGCCACGTCCCCGGCCGGCGGGTGCGAGGGCTTGTCGCCGCCGACCGCGACCACCACGATCACGATCACCACCACGACCAGCAGCACGGCTCCCAGGCACCCGAACAGCACCCCGCGCCCGAACTGCCGCTTCGGCCGCGGCGGCGGCCCGGGCGGCGGACCCCACCCCGCGGGCGGCGGTGGCTGTCCGGGAGGCTGCTGCCAGGGGGGTTGCTGCTCGCTCACGGTTCCTCTCCCTACGAAGGACTCGCCTCCAGGGAACGCCACAGGCACCCGCCGCCCGCCCGCGACGCGCGGGGGCTGGACCGAACGAGCGCCACGTCCGTTTGCTGCCAGCGGTGCCGCACCGCCTCCGGAAGAGTCGGGCCCGCCCCTCCCTCCCACAGAAGGCGGACCACCCATGCACGTCGTTCCCGGACTGAAGGTCCTCTACTTCGGCACCCCGGTGGTGCTGATCAGCACCCGCAACGAGGACGGCAGCGCCAACCTGGCGCCGATGTCCTCGGCCTGGTGGCTGGGCCAGGCCTGCATGCTCGGGCTCGGGACCAGCAGCCAGACCACGGTCAACCTGCTGCGCGAGGGCGAGTGCGTGCTCAACCTGCCCTCCTCCGCGATGGTCGACGCGGTGGACCGGCTGGCGCTCACCACCGGGACGCCGGAGGTGCCGGAGTTCAAGGCGAAGCTGCGGCACCGGTACGTGGCCGACAAGTTCGGCCTGGCCGGGCTCACCGAGCAGCCCTCGGAGCTGGTCCGGGCCCCCCGGGTCGCCGAGTGCCCGATCCAGCTGGAGTGCCGCCTCAGCTCCTCCCACTCCCTCGGCGCCGCCGAACCCCTGGCCGGCGCCTACCAGGTCGACGTGCTCCGCGCCCACGTGGCGGAGGAGCTGGTCATCCCCGGCACCCACTACGTCGACCCGCTCGCCTGGGACCCGCTGATCATGAAGTTCTGCGAGTTCTTCGGCGGCGGCGAGAACCTCCAGCCGTCCCGCCTCGCGGAGGGCTGGAGCATGCCGCACGCAGCGCGCAGCTCCGCCTGAGTCCGACCGCCGGCCGGCGCCGGCCGCGGTCGTGCTGCCTTGGGAAGCCCCCTCCGCCTCCCAAGGCAGCCGTTCGGGTGCCTCAGTCCGCCATCGGCAGGTACACCCGGTTCCCCTGGGCCGCGAACTCGGCCGACTTCTCGGCCATGCCGGCCAGCGCCTCGGCGTCGAACTCGGTGGCCACGGCGCTGGATCCGTCGCCGTGCTCGTCGCGGATCTTCTGACTGATCTTCATCGAGCAGAACATCAGCAAAGGCACCACCTCACGGCATGCCGCCATCCGCCTGATACGAAAATCCACTGTTTCTGCAGGTCAGGCCACCTCCACCGATTGGAGCGAGACTTGGTAGCCAAGCTGGTTGAGTTGGCCGACAAGGCG
>NZ_JBIAGU010000049.1:0-43777 GCF_042869935.1 Kitasatospora sp. NPDC006697 | reverse complement strand
CCACCCGACTGACCGCCAGCCCGGACAGAATCGGGCAATACCTCCGCCCGAAACTCCTCGCGGCAGCCTAAATCGGTATCGAACACCCTCTCAGGGCAGCTGAGCGGCGCACGCTCGCCAGGTCCGCGGCCCGGGTGACAGGCAACGTCGGGCGGAGCTGTTGGCACCGTTCGCGTCGTCGCTGGCGGCGATGACCTTGGAGGCGCTGCCCCAGCTCACCGCCCAACCTACTGCTCATCACCACCGGGCACGGACATCAGGAGTGCGCGTCCGGGTGCCGCCAGAGGCCGCGGGCGGCGAGCAGCGGCAGGACCCCCTCCCCCACCTGGTAGGCCTCCTCCAGGTGGGGGACGCCGGACAGGATGAACTCGTCGATGCCCAGCCGGTGGTACTCCTCGATCCGGTCGGCGACCTGACGGTGGTCGCCGACCAGGGCGGTGCCCGCCCCGCCGCGCACCAGACCGATCCCCGCCCACAGGTTGGGGGCCACCTCCAGCCGGTCGGTGCGGCCGCCGTGCAGCTCGCGCATCCGCCGCTGACCCTCCGACTCGCTCCGGGCCAGCGCCAGTTGGGTGGTCCGGATGCGCTCGGGGTCCATCCCGGCGAGCAGCCGCCCGGCCTCGGTCCAGGCCTCGGCCGCGGTGTCGCGGGTGATCGTGGGCAGCCGGATCCCGAAGCGGGGGCTGCGGCCGTGCTCGGCGGCCAGCCGCCGAATCCGCTCGATCTTCGCGGCGACCTGGTCCGGCGGTTCGCCCCAGGTCAGGTAGACATCGGCGTGCCGGGCCGCGACCTGCTCGGCGGCGGGCGAGGAGCCGCCGAAGTACACCTCGGGCACCGGGTCGGGCAGCCGGTTGAGACGGGCACCCTCGACCCTCAGGTGGGGGCCGTGGTGGTCGACCGCCTCGCCGCGCCACAGCCGGCCGGTGATCTCCAGGAACTCGTCGGTGCGCGCGTAGCGGCCCTCCTTGTCGAGGAAGTCGCCGAAGGCGCGCTGCTCGGCGGACTCCCCGCCGGTGACCACGTTGAGCAGCAGGCGCCCGCGGGACTGGTTCTGGTAGCTCGCCGCCATCTGGGCCGCCAGCGTCGGGCTGAGCAGACCGGGGCGGAAGGCGACCAGGAAGCGCAGCCGCTCGGTGACCTGGGTCAGCATCGCGGTGGTCAGCCAGGCGTCCTCGCACCAGGCCCCGGTCGGCGTCAGTGCGCCGGCGAAGCCCAACTGCTCCGCGGTGCGGGCGATCTGACCGAGGTACTCAACGCTCGGGGGCCGGTCGCCGCCGGCCGTGCCGGGGGTGGAGCCGTGGCCCCCGCCCACCACCTGGCGGCTGTCGCCGGTGGTGGGCAGGAACCAGTGCAGGGTGAGGGCCATCTGCTGTCCTATCGGGTCGGGGCGGCCGGGTCGAACCCGCCGAAGCCGCCGTCGTGGTGGACCAGGGGCGCTCCGCCGCCCGCGCCCGCCGCCAGGACCTCGCCGACCACCAGCAGGTGGTCGCCGACCTCCTGGAGCAGCACCGGACGGGCCGTCAGCCAGGCCGCGGCGCCGGCCAGCAGGGGGGTGCCGTGCGGGCCGGTATGCCAGGCGGTGCCCGCGAACCGGTCGACCCCGCTGGTCGCGAACCGGCGGGCCAGGTCCTCCTGCTCGCGCTGCAGCAGGTGCACGGTGAAGGCGTCGGCCCGGCGCACGGCCGGAGCCGAGGAGGCGCCGGTGGCGAGGTAGAAGGAGACCAGGGCGGGCTCCAGGCTGACCGAGGTGAAGGAGGTCGCGGTGAAGCCGGCCGGTCCCGGCACGGTGATCACGGTGACGCCAGCGGGGTGCCGGCGCAGGGTGCGGCGGAGCAGGTCGGCGGTCGGCGGCTCGTGCTGCGCCGCTCCGGCGGCGGAGTGCGCTGCCGGCGGGCGGGACGCGGCCGGCCGCTCGTCCACGGTGGTCATCGGGTTTCTCCGCCGGCGCCGGCGGCGCCGCTGGCGGCGGTGTCGGGCGAGCCGCAGGCGGCCAGCGCGAGGGCGGCACCGGCACCGAGGCCGAGACCGAGGAAGGAGCGTCTGGCGAGGGTCGGGGCGTCATGCGGAGCGGTCGTGGTCATGGCGGTACGTCACCTTTCGCGGGCATACCGGAGCCGGCCGCCGGGAACGCGGCGGTCCACGGGCGGGCACGGGCGTCGGCGCAGGCCGACGCTTCAGCGGAACTCGCATGGGAAGTCAGGGGAGTTGGAACGGACCGGTAGCGGCGGCGCGCGGCCCGGGAGGCAACAGGGAGGTGGGCGCGAACCCGGCGCCGGACGGGCGGACGGGGCGGGTCGCATGGAGCGGGCGGGCCTGCACGGCGGGGCGGGACGCCCTGAGCGGGCGGGCCGGACAGGGCGGGACACCGGCGGGGCGGGGCCGTCGCGCCACCGCGCCCGGGTCTCGGACCGTCAGGGCTTGGTGGTCAACGGGCGGCGGGGCCGTGGGCGGGCCGCCGGTCGGGCGCGCTCAGCGACAGAGGTCGCTGCTGGTGCGCCGAAGGTCCACGTAGCGGCACACCACGTTGGGGTGCGTGGAGAGCATGCGCTCATCCTGGCCACTGCGGACCCGGTCTGTCAATGGATACCTTTGGGTGTCTGTTTCTCCGGCCCTGGTCCGACCCGGCCGGACCGGGCGCGGTCCTGGCTGCTCAGGGCAGTTGCGGGGGCTGCCCCGGCCGGCCGGGGGCGCGCGCGGCGAGCAGCGAACCGGGCGCCTCCGCAGGGTGCAGCCACAACTCGCCGTGCCCGCTGGGCACTCGCAGGGCAGCTGGCGGCGGCTCCGCCGGCAGCCCTGCCGCGGCCAGGTCGACCCGAGTCAGGCTCCGGTACAGCGACAGGAGTCGACCCGCCGTGAGGGATTCCACGGACACCGGTCCGAGGCCCGGGCAGACCTCGGCCGCGGCGGCCAGGTAGGCCGCCAGCGGGCGCCAGCCCGGCACCGCCCGGCGCCCCGCCGGACCATGTAGGAGCACGGTGGGCAGCGCGTACCGGTGACCGTCCCCGGTCTCCTTCGCAGCCCCGGGGTGCGGACCCGGTGCCGTGACGGCCATCACCTCCGGAACGGGGCACCGGGCCTCCGCCCGGTCCCGCCGCACCCGCTCGCGCGCCGCCGGACCGGCCGCGTCGGCGAGCAGCCGGCCCCGGTCGAGCCCGGGCACCCCGTGCAGCGCGGCCGCCACCCGCTCCGGTGTGTCGGCGGGCTCGCCGAGCACGAAGACGGTCTCCCGCAGTCGGCGCAGCACCCGTTCGGCGACCTGCGCACCCTGCTCCTCGGCCACCGCCACCGCCTGCGAGGCGGGCCAGCTGCTGGCCGCGACCCAGCGCAGCTCGGCGGCCCGCGGGGCATCGGTGTGCTCCGTGATGCCGGCCACGTAGCGGGCCTACCAGGCGGTCTCGGCGGCCGGATCGGGCGCCGGATCCCCGCCCTCGTCGAAGAGCACCCCGAACACCCGGCGGTGCCGCACCGCCGCCGGCGAGGAGGCCAACGCCCTTTGCAGCAGGCAGAGTTTGGGCTCCGAACCCCAGGCCCACGGGCAGAGCGGGTCGGTGTACTCGACCACCTACAGCCAGTCCCCGGCCGCCGTGGGGCCGGGGATGCCGGGGATGCCGGGGCCGCCCGGGATATCGCCCGGCCCGCTCACGCCGCCCCCGCGGCCGGCACCCTCGGCCCCGCGGCGGCCGCCGCGTGCACCAGGCCGGCCACCGTGGTGTCGGCCAGGATCTCGGTGGTCCGGTCCTGCACCGCCCGCCAGACCGCCGGCAGCCCGTCCGCCGGGCCCGGGTAGTCCAGGCCGGCCAGGGGTTCGCCGCGCAGGGTGATCACCTCGCCGTCTACGGCCCGGACCACGTCCAGCAGCGAGATCTCCTCGGCCGGGCGCCCGAGCCAGTAGCCGCCCTCGCAGCCGCGCTGACTTCGCACCAGGCCGGCCCGGCGCAGGTCGCCGACGACCGATTTGAGGAACCGGAACGGGATGCCCTGGGCGGAGGCGATCGCCTCGCAGGTGAGCGGACGGGCCGTGTCGCAGGCCAGTTCGACCAGCGCGCGGGCGGCGTAGTCCGCCTTGGCGGAGATATGCATGCCTACGAGTATGCGCTCCCCGGCCTAAAGGACACCTCTTGACATCCTTTCCGGCGGCCGCCTCGCGTCCCCGGCAGGCCCGCGTCGCGATCCCCGCGCCGCCGCGCCGCGATCTGCGCGCCACCGTGCCACGAACCCCGCGAGGGAGCCGCCATGTCCACCGAGCCCGCCGCCTCCGACCGTCCGGACCAGACCGGCACCGACTCGCAGCCGACCGACGGCCGCCCGGCGCGGCCCGGCGGCACCGCCGGCGGGGACGGCACCTGGTTTCGCCCCCGGCGCCCGCACACGCGGTGCACCCGAGGAGCAGAAACCCCAGCGACATCGCGACCTGTCGGCCTCGCCCGCCAGCCCGGTCCGTCCGTCGGCGCCTCCCGGCGCCAGCCTGCGGTGTGTCCCCGCCGGCGGCCGTCGAGAACCCGTGCCCGCGCTCCATACCCGTCCCCCAGGTGAAGTCGACCGCCCTCGAGCTGCCGCGCATCGGGACGCGCCGGATCGGCCGGGAGCCGGCTTGGCAGATTTTCTGAACGTGTTCAATCTCTGCTCGTGGCGCCCTCCGCAGCCGTCGGAGGCAGATGATGCTGCAGGCGAGTTCGAGCAGGCTCCGGTGGAGGTCAGTGCGTCGCTCGTAGCGGACGCGGAGGCGAAGCGGTGCTGACCTGCACGTCCACCCCGCACCGTCCTGGTGCGGGGTGGACGCGGGGTCAGTTCACCGACGTGGTGCCCGGTCCCCAGCAGGTGTGGTTCCACACCTGGACCGGGGCCTGCAGGCCACCCGTGCCGTAGGGGTCGGCGGTGAGCGTGTAGAGGGACCGGTGGCCGTTGGCGCACGTGGCACCGGTGTTGCCGTAGTCCTCGAAGAGCGCGAGGTCGCTCTTGCCGTCGTCGTTGTAGTCGCCGGTCGTCATGAAGGTGGGCGCGACGCCCAGGGAGGTGCCGTCCCAGCGGGGCACCAGGCCGCCGAAGCCGCCGTTCTGGTCGGCGGTGAGGGTGATCACGGCCTCGTGGCCGGCGCCGTAGTCGTAGAGCAGGGCGAGGTCGCTCTTTCCGTCGCCGTTGAAGTCCCCTGCGCTGACGAACTTGGTGCCGCTGCCGAAGCCGGGGCTCTGCCACGACCGGACCGGGGGCCGCAGGGTGCCGGTGCCGGCCGGGTCGGCGGTGAAGGTGAAGACGGCCTGGTGGGCGTCGGCCGGGCAGTCGGCGGTGGAGGTGTCGCCGCAGTCGGTGAAGAGGGCGAGGTCGCTGCGGCCGTCACCGTTGAAGTCGCCGGTGGTCATGAACTTGGTGCTGCTGCCCACGGTGGTGCCCAAGGCCTTGCCCGCCCACTGCGTGACCAGGCCGCCGAAACCGCCATCACCGTTGCTGTCGGCGGTGAGGGTGAGGAGCTTGAGGTCGCCGCCGCCGTAGTCGTAGAGCAGCGCGAGGTCGCTCTTGCCGTCGCCGTTGAAGTCGCCGGCGTTCAGGTGGGTCGTGCCGCCGCCGAAACAGGGGCTGTCCCACACGGTGGTGGGGTTCTGGAGGGAGCCGGTACCGGTGGCCAGCCACTCCCGGATCGCCATGTGGTCGCTGTGCGGGCAGCTCGGGTCGGTGGGGCCGTAGTCGTAGAGCGCCGCGACGTCGGCCCGGCCGTCGCCGTTGAAGTCGCCGGAGGTGGTGAGCTTCGGGGCTCCGGCCTCGCAGAGCCCGTCCCACTGGGGGGTCGGGGTGAGCGGCGCGGCCGGGTCGGGCTGCCCGGCCAGGTCGAACATCGTGGTGTGCCGGGTGCCGCCCTGTGGGCACTTGGCGGGGTCGCTCGGCCCGTAGTCGGAGACCAGTGAGACGTCACCGAGGCCGTCGCCGTTGTAGTCGTGCGTGGGCGGCCGGTTGGGGACGGTGTCGACGAAGTGGGTCCCGGCGGTGCGGAGGGCGGCGACGTTGCTGTCGACCGCGGTCGGGCTCAGGGCGCCGGAGTCGGTGTAGTAGACCCAGCCCACCTTCTCGTCCCAGACGCTGTTCTGGCCCGGGTCCAGGGCGTTGAACCACTCGTTGAAGTCGATGGTCATGGCCTCGCGCGGGTAGTACGCCGACGCCGGCGTGAAGTACTTCGTACCGTCCAGGTAGAAGGCGACCGCGTTGTTCGCGACCGTCATCTCCAGGGTGTGCCAGCCCTGGAGGTGGCTGGCGGCGCCGTTGTCGAAACTCGCCTTGTCCACCTTGTGGTTGTCGTCCTCGACGTGGTACCAGGCCGTGTTCCAGAGCGACGAATTGCTGTCGGTGACGGGCCAGCCGCCGTTCGGCAGGTACTCGTTGTCGAGCTCGCTGTAGAGGTCGGGGCGCAGCGGATTCTCGGGGGCGATGGCGTAGAAGGCCTCTACCGGTCGGCCGCCGGCGTTGTCGCTGGTGGGATAGTCGTTGAAGTAGACCCGCGCGGCGTAGGTACCGGAGTAGAACTTGCGCTGGGTGGTGGAGATCTGGGCCTGGACGGCGCTGGTGCCGTTGTTGGTGGCGCGCAGCTGCATCACCTGGCTGCCGGCGAGGGTGTCGTAGGAGAAGCTCACCGCGTCCTTGGACCAACTGACGGGCAGGCTCTGCCCGCTGGGGGTCATCGGAGCGGGCCCGCCGCCGCCTTGGCGGATGGTCCAGCCGTGCGCGGCGAGGGCGGGGTCGTTCTGGTCGGTGTAGTGGAAGTCGTCGAAGAGCGTGTCCTGCGGAGCCGCGGCGCTCGACGGGCTGGCCGCCCCGACGGTGACGGGCGCGGCCGTGGCACCGGTCGGGCCCACGAGGCCCGCGGCACAGGCCAACAACGCCGAGGTGAGGAGCGCGAGGCCCGACCGGCGTCTGCGGCCGGTGCCGCGCCTGGGCGCGCGCGGGTGAACATGATCCATCGGATCTCCAGAGAAAGGGGCTGGGGCCGCAGTTGACTTCACATCAAGTTCGCAGGCCAACTGGTGATTCGATCGATCACACCACCGGGTCCGGCGCACCGTCAAGGAAACATCGGATAACGCTCCGGGCAGCCAACTCCGCTAATCCCTGGGAAAGTCGAGATCGCAGAAGAGTGGGCCCGCGATTAGGCCGCGATTAGGTCCACCGGAAATCCTGCCCTGCCGAGGAGTCGCCGCTGCCACGGGCCGACGACGAATCCGGTTTCCGCAGGACCGCCCGTGCGGTCATGAGAAAAAGGGACAGCTGTGCAAGGAAATCACTCGACAGCCACGCACCATCCCGTGTGGAGACGCATCGCCGTGGTCATGGCCGCTGCCCTGGTCGCGAGCGTCTCCTTCGGCGCTTCGGTGCAGGCCGCGCCCACGCGTTCGGGCCCGGCCGCGAAGCCGGCGCCGAAGCTGGGACATCCGGTTCCCGTCACCGCGGTGCCGGCCAAGGCCATTGCCCGCCCGGAGCCACCCGCCAACTACGCCGCAGTTGCCACCAGTTGGCCAGGCGCCAAGGCGGGTGCGCTGCCGCTGACACCGACCCGGAGCCAGCTCGCCGGCACCCCCGTCTGGGGACAGGCGCTGCCGGACGCCAACGGGCACTACCCTGACGGCGGCTCACTGGACGTCAAGGTGCTGGACCGTGCCGCGGCCCAGGCCGCCGGCGTCAGCGGTGTGCTCGCCCAGGTCACCCCGACCGGCCCCGGGCAGTTCCCGGCCCGCCTCGGCGTCGACTACGCCGCCTTCGCCCAGGCCTACGGCGGCGACTACGCCGCCCGCCTGCACCTGGTCACGCTGCCCTCCTGTGTACTGACGACCCCTCAACTCGCGGCCTGCCGTGTGCAGACGCCGCTGGCCACGACGAACGACCAGGCGGCCCAGACGCTCTCCGCGACGGTGGACCTGGCGTCCACGACCCAGCCGTCCGCCCAACAGCCGCCCGCCCCCCGTGCGGCAGCGGCCGGGACCGCGTCGAGCGCCCCGTCGACGACGGCGACGCCGATGGTGCTCGCGGCGTCCTCCTCGCCCTCCTCCGGCGACGGGGGAGGTTCGGGCGGCCAGTACGGGGCGACCTCGCTCAAGCCCTCGGGTTCGTGGACCACGGGCGGCTCCTCCGGCTCGTTCACCTACTCCTACCCGCTCACCCTTCCGCCGGCCGTCTCCTCGCTGACCCCGAAGGTCTCCCTCGACTACGACTCCGGCACCGTGGACGGGCAGACCGCCGCCACCCAGGCCCAGTCCTCGTGGATCGGTGACGGCTGGTCGACCGCCGACTCCTACATCGAGCAGTCCTTCGTCGCCTGCTCCACCGGGCCCGAGGGAGTGACGCTCCCGGCCGCCCAGCAGACCGGCGACATGTGCTACGACGGACCGGTCCTGACCATGTCCTTGAACGGCTCCACCACCTCCCTGGTCTGGGACGCCTTGAAGAAGACCTGGAAGCCGGCGACCGACAACGGTGACGTGGTCACCCACGTCACCGGCAGCAACAACGGCACCGGCACCCACGACGGCGACTACTGGACGGTCACCGACCGCTCGGGCACCGTCTACCAGTTCGGCCGCAACCAGCTGCCCGGCTGGTCCGCGGGCCGGGCCGCCACCAACTCGGTGGACACCGAGCCGGTGTACTCGGCGAACCCCGGCGACCCGTGCTACTCGGCCGCCGGCTTCGCCTCCTCGGCCTGCACCATGGCGTACCGCTGGCACCTCGACTACGTCAAGGACCTGCACGGCAACGCGATGTCCTACTACTACCAGCAGGACCGCAACTCCTACGGCCAGAACAACGGCACCAGCGACGCCTCCTACGTCCGCGACAGCCACCTCGACCACATCGACTACGGGTTCACCGACGGCAACGCCTACGGCACCGTGCCCGACAAGGTGGTCTACACGCCGGGCGAGCGGTGCTTCTCCGGCACCTGCGACCCGCCGAACGCGGCCAACGCGGCAAACTGGCCCGACGTGCCGGTCGATCTGATCTGCGCCTCCTCCTGTACCAGCACCGGGCCCGCGTTCTTCTCCACCACCCGGCTGGCCGGCATCGCGACCGAGCAGTGGAACGGCTCCTCGTACAACACGGTGGACTCCTGGGCGCTGGCCCAGCGGATCCCGACCAGCGGCACGTTCAACACCTCCACCCTGTGGCTCGACTCGATCAAGCGCACCGGCTCCGACACCACGGCGGGCGGTTCCGCCGTCCCGCTGCCCCCGGTGAGCTTCGGCGGGCAGATGATGGCGAACCGGGTCAACTTCACCACCGGCACGGGCGCCGGCCTCGGCCCGCTCAACCGCTACCGGATCACCTCGATCACCACCGAGACCGGCAGTGTGATCAGCGTGAACTACGAGTTGGCGGACGGCGGTTGTACGCCCGCCGGGATCCAGTCGCTCGTCCCGTCCACGAACACCAGCTCCTGCTTCCCGGTGGTCTGGATGCCCAAGGGCTACACCGGCCCCGACCCCTACACGGACTGGTTCAACAAGTACGTCGTCCAGTCCGTCTCCCAGTCCGACCCGTCCGGCGGCTCGGCGGGCCTGTTCACCGCGTACACGTACCTCGGCCCGGCCGCCTGGCACTACGGCGACAACGAGACGGCGCAGTCGAAGTACCGCACGTACGGACAGTGGCGCGGCTACGGTGACGTGCAGACCCGCACCGGTCAGGGCACGGACCCGGTCACCCTCTCCGAGAAGCGGTACTACCGGGGCATGGACGGGGACTGGCTCTCCACCACCAGCACCCGTTCGGTCAACCTCACCGACTCGCAGGGCGGCAGCCACACCGACAGCCCGCAGCTGACCGGGAACGTCCTGGAGTCCACCGCCTACACCTACGACGGCGGGCCGGTCGACCACTCCACCGTCAACTCCTACTGGGTGTCGGCGCCGACCGCGACCCGCGCGCGCGGCAATCTGCCCGCACTGACCGCCAACGCCGTGGGGCAGGTGGAGAGCTGGAACCGGCAGGCCGTCACCAGTTCCTCGCCGACCAGCTGGCGCACCACCGAGACCGACACCTCCTACGACGCCTCCGCCGGCTCACCCACCTTCGGCCTCGCGCTCTACTCCTACGACCACGGCGACCTGAGCCTCGCGGGAACCGGCGCCTCGCAGGAGACCTGCACCCGGACCGGTTACGCACCCGCGAACACCGGCCTCAACCTGGTCGGCCTGGTCGCGGAGACCGAGACCGACGACAAGCCGTGCGGCGGCAGCTCGCCCGCCGGGGCCAGCGCGCCCACCGCCGCACAGACCAACGCCCTGACCGCGCCGGCGAGCCTGAACAGGGCGACCGACGTGGTCTCGGACACCCGCTCCTTCTACGACAACCCCACCATGGCGGGCACCTGGCCGCAGCCGGCCGCCCCCAGCTGGCCGCAGGCCGCCCCGACGCTGGGCGACCTCTCGGTCAGCCAGGCGGCCAACGGGTACACCGGCGGGGCGTTCACCTACCAGACCAGGAACACCACCGTCTTCGACGCCCAGGGTCGGCCGACCACCGCCTACGACGGCGCCGGCCACAAGACCGTGAGCACCTACGCCACCACCCCCTACCTGACCACCACCGGCCTCACCAGCACCAACGCGCTGGGCCAGAGCACCTCCACGACCCTCGACCCCGAGCGCGGGCTGGCCCTGACGGCGAGCGACGTCAACGCCGTGGTCACCACCGTGCACGCGGACGGGCTCGGCCGCACCATCGCGGTGTGGAAGGCCTCGCGGGCCACCAACCTGCCCGCCAACCAGCTGTACAGCTACACCTTCCCCACCACCAGCTCCGTCCCGGTCGCCGTGACCAGCCAGGTCATGAACGACGAGTCCGGCTACTCGATCTCCACCACCCTGCTCGACTCGCTGCTGCGGGTCCGTCAGACCCAGGCCCAGGCGGTGACCGTCGCCGCCGGACGCATCATCAGCGACACCTTCTACGACACCCACGGCTGGGTCTACAAGAGCAACGCCGCCTACTGGGACACCAGCGCCAACCCGGGTACCGGCCTGGTGACAGTGGCCGACAACCGGGCGGACCGGCAGACCCGGACCTCCTTCGACGGCCTGGGCCGGCCCACCGTGGTCACCACCCTGGACGACTCCCAGCCGGTCTCGACCGGGTACACCCAGTACCTCGGCGACCGCACGGTCACCGTGCCCCCGACCGGCGGCACGGCCAGCGCGACGCTGACCGACGCGCTCGGCCGCACCAGCGAACTCGACCAGTACAGCACCGCACCGGCCGTCACCACCCAGACCGCGGGCGGCTTCACCACCGCGAGCGTCACCGGCGGCAGCACCCAGGCCACCAAGTACGCCTTCAACGCCCAGGGCCGACCGTCCCGGACCACCGACGCGCTCGGCGCCACCTGGAGCACCGGCTACGACTTCCTGGGCCGGCCGGTCAGCAAGACCGACCCGGACGCCGGATCGACTCCCGCCGCGTCGCCGACGCTCTACGACGCCGTCGGGAACGTGCTGCAGTCCACCGACTCGGCCGGGCACACCACCTCGTACACCTACGACGCGCTGAACCGGAAGACCGCCTCCTACGACGCCACCGTCCCCAACCAGGCCCGTGGCAACGAGATCGCCTCCTGGACCTACGACAACAGCGACAACGGCGTCCCCGGCATGACCAATCCTCTCGGCCGCCTCACCGCCCAGGCCTCCTACACCCCCGCGGGCACGTTCACGGAGCAGGTCCAGGGCTTCAACGTCTTCGGCGAGTCGACCGGCGAGACCTACACCGTGCCCGGTACGAACGCCCTGGCCGGCACGTACAGCTACGTGCACGGCTACACCGACACCGTCGGCCTGCCCAACGCCACCCTCGTCCCGGGGGCCGGCACCATGAACCCGGAGCTGGTGGTCACCGGATACGCCGCCTACAACGGCCTCGACGAACCCGCCACCTTCGCCGGGGACCAGGGCTACACGCAGGGCACCTCCTACACCGCCCTCGGCCAGGTCGCCCAGACGGTCATCGGCTCCGTCAGCAACCAGGCCAGCGTCACCAACAGCTACGACCCGCACACCGGCCGGCTGACCGACCGGAACGTGGTCAACACGGCCGTCGCCAACTCCCCGCTGGACGACACCGGCTACGTCTACGACGCGTCCGGCAACACCACCGCGCAGACCGACGTGCGGACCGGCGGCAGCACCGAGACCCAGTGCTTCGGCTACGACCCGCTCGACCGGCTCAGCCAGGCCTGGACCACCGCGAGCACCGCCAAGAGCTGCGCGACCCAGCCCACCGCGGCGAACGTCACCGGCACGGTCGGCGACGGCATCACCGGCAGCGCCTACTGGACCAGCTGGACCTACGACGCCCTCGGCCAGCCCAAGACCCAGACCCAGCACTCGCCGAGCGCGGGCACCGACACCACGACCGCCTACACCTACGGCGGCAGCGCCGCCGGCTGCCCGGCAACCAGCACCGGCGCCCACACCCTGACCAGCGCCACCACCACCGGAGGCAGCACCGCCACCAACACCTACTGCTACAACGGCCTCGGCGCCACCACCACCCGCAACACCGCCGCCGGCCAGCAGCAACTCACCTGGAACGACCAGGAGAAGCTGCAGAGCGCCGGTACCACCACCTACGCCTACGACGCCGACGGCAACGTGATCGAGCGCACCGACCCCGGCAGCACCACCCTCTTCCTGCCCGACCTGGAGGTCACCCTCACCGGCACCAGCACGCTCTCCACCGTCCGCAGCTACGACCTGCCCGGCGGCGGCCGGGTGGTCCAGACGAACAACGGCTACGGCTTCGAACTCACCGACCAGCACGGCACCGGCGCCGTCAGCCTGGACGGCAACGCGGCCAACCCCTCCTGGCGGCAGTCCACACCCTACGGCGCCCCGCGCGGCGCCACCCCGGGCAGCTCCTGGCTCGACCCCGACGGCTTCCTCGGCAAGCCGCAGGACGCGAACGACGCGCTCACCGCGGTCGGCGCCCGCCAGTACGACACCGGCCTCGGACGCTTCATCAGCCTCGACCCCGTCCTGGAAGGAGACCCCCAGCAGCTCAACGGCTACACCTACGCAGGCGCCAACCCGGTCACCAAGGCCGACCCGACCGGCCTCTGCCCGCGCGACGAGTGCGGCGGCTACGGCCAGAACCCCGGCCCGCTCGGCGGGACCCACGGGACCCCGTCGGACGAGGACCGGCCACAGCGCGGGGACCGGGGCAGGACCTGCGACAGCATCTGCCACGGCCTCTTCATGGGCATCGACGACCCGGCCTACCTGCGTTACGAGGCGACCGGTGGCTACCTGCCGGAGCGGGAGCCCATGAAGGCTGCCAGCGATTCGGCGTTGGTCCAGGCCGTGCGAAACCTTCCTGAGCTCAAGCTGTTTCAGGAGCGCGTCATGACGTACGACTACCACTTGAGCGAGGTGATCGGCGGCACGAGCCAGGGGACGCCGGAACAGGTGATGGGCTACTTCATGGCACACCCGGGGAGGATCTTCCCGTTCCCGATCACCGGCTGCTCCGCTTTCAGGGACGGCACCTCCTGCCTCCTCCACCCGTCCGACACCCAGTTCTACGGGGCCGCCCGCTTGCTGAACGGACCAGGCGCAGTGACGGTCAGGGTCAACAGCAAGACGTCTTTCAGCTTCATCGTGCAGGGCGGTGATCAGTACTTCGATGCGAAGGGTTCCGTGATCACGTTCTCGGTCTCCGCGCACGACGGCAAGCTCGTCCTCTCCCAGGACGGGACGACCACCGGCACCAACGGCCCGAGTTGGGCGATGGTCGGCGTCGGCGAAGCCAAGCACACCTGGGCGCAGCAGGCTGCGAATCTGAACTACGCCTTCTGGACCCGCGAGTACGCCGCCTACATCGGTCGCGGCTGACCCGCGCATCCCACCGAGGGCCCGGGCCCGGCCGGAACCCACCGGCCGGGCCCGGGCCCTCGGCCCCTCACCCCATCGCCACCCGCAGCTCCTCCAGCCCCCGCAGCGCCTCCGCCACCAAGTCCCGCATCCCGTACGCCCGCCCCAGCTCGACCGCACGCTCGAAGCAGTCCTTCGCCTCCGCCCACTCCCCGAACTGCAGGTGCGTCTGCCCGGTCAGTACCAGGCAGTCCGCGCTGCCGGTGAAATCACCAAGGCGCTCCCAGATGCCGAGGGACTGCTCCAGCGCGGCGAAGGCGTCCTCGCGCCGGCCCAGCTTGCGCAGGGTGGAACCCAGGCAGGCCAGGGCGCCGGCCACGGTGCGGGTGCTGCCCTGAGCGCGCCACAGGACGAGCGCGCGCTGGTAGTGCCGCTCGGAGGCCGCGAGGTCCCCGGTGAGCCGCAGGGCCCTGGCGAGGGCGTCCTGGTACGGAGCCTCGCCGCTCTGATCACCCGTCAGGCGGTGCAGTCCCAGTGCCTCTTCGGCGAGGGCCAGCGCCTGCCGGGGGTCCGCCTGGTTGAGCGAGAGGTTGGCCGTGACGGCCGCCCGGCTCCGCAGGTCTCCCAACTGCTCGAAGAGGTGCAGCGAGGCCCGCAGGGCCTCGGCGGCCTGTTCGGTGCGGTCGGCCATGCCGTGCGTGGTGCCGATCCGGCGCAGCATCCAGGCCTGGCCCACCAGGTCGCCGTGCTGCTCGGCCGTCCGCAGGGCGAGCGTCAGGCAGTCGTCCAGCTCGCGGGTCCACCAGTAGCTGCGCGAGTAGCCCTGGAGCCAGCCGGCCAGCCGCCAGCTGAGGTCCGGGCGGGCGCTGCCGGCGGCCAGGCGGATCGCCTCCTTGATGTTGGGCAGCTCCTGCACGCACCAGCGCAACGCGTACTCCGCGTCGCGGAAGACCGGCGGCGCGACGGCGGGCACCTCGTCCAGGCGCGGCGGGTCCTGAACCCCCAGCGTCATGGCGTCGGAGGCCGCCTCCATGGCAGCCGCGTACCAGACCATCAGCCGCAGTCGGGCGGCCTCGCGCTCTTCGGGCTCCTCCTCGTCCTCGGCACGCTCGGCCGCGTACTCACCGATCAGGTCGTGGAAGCGGTAGTGCAACGGCTCGGGACTCTGCAGCAGATGACTGTCCGTCAGCTGTTCGAGCAAGTCGCCGGTGCGGGCGACCGGCCGGTCCAGCAGGGCGGCGGCGGCCCCGACGCCGAGCAACCGGCCGGGCCACAGCCCCAGCAGCCGGAAGGCCCGGGCCGCCTCCCGCTCGGTCGCCCGGCCGCCGTCGCGGATCGCGAGGTAGCTGGTCTCGAAGGTCGCGTGGACGGCCAGGCGTCCGGCCGACAGGCCGCGCAGCCGGCCCCGTCCGTCGTCCAGGCGCTCGGCCAGTGTGCTCAGCGACCAGGCGGGCCGGGCCGCGAGCCGGGCCCCGGCGATCCGCAGCGCGAGCGGCAGGCCGGCGCACGCGGCAAGCAGGCGCAGCGCGCCGTCCGGGTCCTGCCGCACGCGCTCGTGCCCGCAGACGGCGGCCAGGAAGGCGCGTTGTTCCTCCACGTCGAGCGGTTCCAGCGGCAGCTGGACGGCCCCGGGCAGGTCGGTCAGGGCGGTGCGGCTGGTGACGACCGCCGCGCAGCGGCCGTTGCCGGGCAGCAGCGGCAGCACCTGGTCGGCGTCCCGGGCGTTGTCGAGCACCAGCAGGACCCGGCGGCCGGCGAGGGTGGTGCGCAGCAGGGCGGCGCGGTCCTCGGTGCGGTCGGGGATCGGCAGGGCGAGGCCGCCGGGCTCGAGCGCGGTGAGCATCGCGGCCAGCAGCTCACCCGCCTCGCGGGTCCCGCCGGCGCCGAAGCCGCGCAGGTCCAGGTAGAGCTGGCCGTCCGGGTACCGGGTCCGCAACTGCTGTGCGGCGTGGACGGCCAGGGCCGTCTTGCCGATGCCGCCCATGCCGGAGACCACCACGAGCCGCGGGATCCCGTCGGCCGCGCCCGGCTGCAGCGCCGCGGTGAGCGTCCGCAGCTCGGCCTGCCGGCCGGTGAAGTCTGCGAGGTCGGCGGGCAGCTGGGCCGGGGCGCCGACCGGGAAGGCGGCGGTGTCGCCCGCACCGGCCGGGAGGCGCTTGCCGACCGGGGCGGGCGGCGCCGCGGCGGTGGGGTGCGCGCCGGCCGGGTCGGCCCGCAGGATCCGCTGGTGGACCTCCTTGACCTCCGTCCCCGGTTCGATGCCGAGCTCCTGCGCCAGTGCACGGCGCAGTCGCTGATGGACCGTCAGGGCCTCGGCCCGCTGGCCGAGCCCGTGCAGTGTCAGCATCAGCTGGGCGTGGAAGCCCTCGTGCAGGGGGTGCTCCGCCGTCAGACCCGTCAGCTCGGGCACCAGCCCGTCGACCCGGCCGAGTCGCAGTTCGGCCGTGATCCGCCACTCCAGGGCCTGCAGCCGCGCCTCCTGCCACCGCAGACGCGGCGCGTGTGCCTGCGGCAGGTCCGGCAGCTCGGCCAGCGGCTCGCCGCGCCACCGCGCCAGCGCCCCGGCCGACTCCTGCCGGACCGACTCCCAGTCTCCGCGCAGCAGCGCCTCCCGGGCCTGCTGGATGCTCCGCTCGAACAGCCGGGTGTCCAGCTCCTCCGGGCCGACCTCCAGCAGGTAGCCCAGCGAGGTGGACCGCAGGCGGTCCGCACTCCCGTCGTCGAGCAGCCCGCGCAGCTTGGCCACCATGTTGTGGATCGAGGCGGCGGCCGTAGCCGGTGGGTGGTCCGACCAGAGCGCGTCCTTGAGGCGGTCTGCCGGGACCGGCTGGTTGGCCTCCAGCAGGAGTACCGCCAGCAGGGTGCGCAACTTGTGACCGTTGACGGGCCGTTGCGCGCGGTCGACCCAGACGGCGAGTGGGCCGAGCAGGCCGAAGTACATGGTGGATCCCCCCTTTGCGACCGTCCGCCGCCCGCGCGGGCGGCGTGATCATGACCAGCCTAACGCCGCGGCCGCCGGAGCCCCAGGTCAGCGGGTGGGCCCGTCGTTAGACCGCCGTTAGAGCGCCCGGAAAGCCTCTGCGGAACGACGAGTTGGCAGCCCCCACGGAACCGGGGTCACGACTCGGTTCCCGCACCGAAGAGGGGCAATGAGGACAAGAAGAAGTTTGCGCTCATCAGGCCTGGGCCTGGCGGTGGTGCTGGCCTCCGTGCTCGCGTCGGCGACACTGACCGGCACGCAGCCCGCCGCGGCCGCGCCAGGCACCGCCACGAAGGCCGCGGCCGCACCGCCGGCCACCGCCACCGGGCTGGTCTCCCCGCAGCAGGCCGCCGCGCAGGCGCGGGCGACGGGCCACCCGGTGCCGGCCACCACGCTCACCACCGAGACCTCGCAGACCGTGGTGAACCCGGACGGCACCCTGACGCTCACCCAGTCCGCCGTGCCGACCCGGATGTTCCGGAAGGGTGCCTGGACGGACCTGGACGCCACGCTCAAGACCAACCCGGACGGCACGCTGTCGCCGACCACCGCGCTGACCAGCGTGATCCTCTCCGGTGGCGGCGACGGTCCGCTCGCCTCCTTCCACAACGCCGGGCAGGGCTTCTCACTCACCCTGCCGGTGACGCTGCCCCACCCGGTGCTCTCCGGGCCGAAGGCCGTCTACGCCGACGTGCTTCCCGGCGTGGACCTGACCGTGACGGTGCAGGCCGCCGGCACGGTCAGCGACGTCTTCACCGTCCGCACGCCGGCAGCGGCCCGGGACCCGCGGCTCGCGGGCCTGCTCGACGCGAAGACCAGCACGACGCCCGGTGTGCGGATCGGTTCCGACGCCGCCGGCAACCTCGCCGTGTCCGACGCCGGGGGGCAGCCGCTGTACACCGCGCCGGCGCCCCGTGCCTGGGACTCGGCCGGCACGCCGGCGACGACCGGCGCGCCGAAGTCCGCGGCAGCGGCGGATGCCGTAGGCGCCCCGGCACCGCCCTCCACCGTCGACGCTCCGGCTCGCGGCGCGCACATCGCGAAGCTCAAGGCCGAGGCCGGGCCGGGGAGGGTCTCCCTCGCCCCGCCCACCGATCTGCTCACCTCGCCCGACAGCGTCTTCCCGCTCTTCGTGGACCCGGCGTACACGCCCAACTACGGCAACACGGGCTACTCCAGCCCCGGCGCGGGCTACCCGAACAGCTCCTACTGGAACAACTCGGTCGACCCGGACAGCACCACCACCCAGGTCGGCAACAGCGGGGGCTCCGAGGGGGAGGCGATGAGCCTCTTCGACTTCCCGATCGACCTGAACACCCTCCGGGGCGCGAACATCTCCAAGGCCTACTTCGGGATCACCGAGACGCACACCTGGGCCGGCCCGACCGCGGGCCACGACCAGGCCGTCAACCTCTTCGCCCCGTCCGCCACCCTCGACTCCACGAACGCCACCTGGAACAGCTGGGCCGGCAACCTCGGCGGTCCGGTCGGCCAGCTGCCGTCCAGCGGCACCCCCGACCCCTCCGGCGCCATCTCACCGTTCGAGGTGACGACCACCGTCGCGAACGACGTCGCGGCCGGCAAGGGGACGCAGACCTTCGCGATGCGCGCCGACGACGGCCTCGACCACTACGCGTTCAAGGAGTTCGACGCCACCACCGCCAACCTGACCGTCGTCTACGACCTGTACCCGAACGCCCCGGGCGGCCTCTTCACCTCGCCGGCCACCAACTGCTCGTCGACCGTGCTCGGCGACACCTCGGTCTCGCTCTACGCCCCGGTGTCCACGCCCACCAACAGCCAGCTGACCACCACCTTCAAGCTCTACAAGACCGCCGACGGGGCCAAGACCAACCTGCTGACCCCCGCGAACCAGATCAACTCCAACACCTACACCGGGGCTTCGGGCCAGGCCGCGGTGCTGCCCGTGCCGGAGTCGTTCTTCAAGAACCAGTCGAACGGCAGCGCCACCTCCTTCAGCTGGCAGGTGCAGGCCTCGGACGGGACGCTCCAGTCGCCCGTGTCGAGCACGTGCACCTTCACCTGGGACCCGTCCCGGCCCGGCGCCCCCACCATCAAGCCGAACCCCGCACCGCCGAGCGGCACCCAGACCTGCGCGGACTTCGGCGACACCACCGACGCCGTCCAGCAGATCGGCACCACCTGCTCGTTCATCGTCACTCCGCCCAACGGAAGCAGCGTCTCCGGCTACCTCTTCCAGGTCAACCAGTCCCCGCCGGTCACCGTGGCCGCGACCGGTGCCACGGCCATCTCGGTGCCGGTCCAGTACCTCGTCAACACGCTGACCGTCAGCGCCCTTTCCGCGGGCGGCAACCCGGGCCCCGCGACGCCCGACTGGTTCGACGGCGCCAAGATGACCACACCGGCCAAGGACGGCGACCTCTCCCTCGACGGCACCCCGGACCTGGTCGTCCCCGGCAACTCCGCCGGGACGGCGTTCCCTCCCGGCCTCTGGCTCGCCACCGGCCACGCGGACGGCACCGTCACCCGGGAGGCCACCGACATCGGCACCAACGGCCTCGGCATCAACCCCGGCACCACCAACCCCGGTGACTGGAACGGCGCCCAGGCCGTCACCGGCGACTTCTGCGGCTACGGCGCCCAGGACGTGCTCGCCTACTTCCCCACCGGTTCGCGGGCGGGCGGCGGTGGCATCGCCTGCAACGACGGCAGCAGCGGACCGCTCCACCAGGGGTCCGCGGTCAGCCTCGCCACCACCCAGGCGCCGCTGACGATCCCGGCCGGAACCTTCGAGGACTCGCAGAACAACAAGGCCCTCAGGCTCGCCGCGGCCGGCAACAGCAGCGGCAACGCGAAACCCGGGGCCCCCGACCTGCTCGCCACCATCAACAACCAGCTGTACCTGGTCTCCTCGGCCGGCCCGAACAACTACACCATGACGCTCAACTGCCGCTATCGCTGTGTCCGGTTGACCGCGATGAACAGCCCGGACGGCACCCAGGACTGGAACAACTGGACGATCGCCACCGTGCAGCTCTCCTCCGGCACGGCCATGTACCTGTGGAACCCCGGCACCGGCGCACTCGACCTGTGGACCGGGCTCGCCCTGAGCACGAACAGCAACGGCAGCACCCTGACCGGCGCTGCTCAGCAGTACACCGTCGCCACCGGCTGGAACACCGGCAAGACCCTGCAGCTGCGCGCCGCCGACATCGCCGGAAAGGGTGTTCCCGGCCTGTGGGCCACCGACCCGTCCACCGGCAGCACCACCGCCTACCTGCCCACCGCGCTGGCCGACAACCCGACGGTCAACACCGCGGTCACCACGCTGGACACCTCCAAGCACGCCTGGGCCTTCCAGGACATCGGCTCCGCCACCCCGGGCACGACCGTGACCAGCACCGCGGACGCCGTCGGGTCGATCTCCCTGACCGGCACCAGCGGCGCGGTCTGGCACCGGGGCGACGTCTTCAGCCCCGACGTGCTGCTGAACACCGCCTCCGACGGGACCACGCGCACCGCCGGAACCGGCAGCCTCGACGCATCGGGCCCGGCTGTCGCCTTCTCCGGTACCGACGACTTCACCGTCTCGGCGCGGGTCAAGCCGAACGCCATGGACGGGATCGTGCTCTCCCAGGACGGCACCCGTACCTCGGGCTTCACCCTGTACCCGGACAGCGGCACCGGCTTCTGGTCCTTCTGCATGGCCAAGTCCGACACCAACGGCGCCGGTTACGACTGCGCCCGCGGCGGCAAGGTCCAGCTCGGCGTGTGGACCCGGCTGACCGCCAGCTACCAGGCGTCCACCGGCATCATGACGCTCTACGTCAACGGCGTGCAGACCAGGACCGCGAGCCACACCCCGGTCACCGGTTTCGCCGGCGCCTTCCACATCGGCGACTACCTCACCAACGGCGTGCACGCCGCCTACTACTCGGGCCAGGTCGCCGATGTGCACACCTGGAACCAGGTCGCGCCGCCGGCCCAGCCCCAGACGCCCGGCGCCAGGTACGTGCCCGTCACACCGACCCGGCTGATGGACACCCGCGGCGGCACCGGCGGCACCGGCGGTCCCATCACCAGCACCGGCACCGCCGTCCTGTCGGTCACCGGCGCCGCCGGGATCCCGACCGCAGGCGTCACCGGCGTCGCCCTGTCGATCACGTCGGCCGGCGCCACCGGCCCCGGATTCCTGACCGCCTTCCCCGACGGCACCCCGCTGCCGTTCACCAGCAACGTCAACTACCCGGGCGGCACCGTCGTGACCAACGGCGCGATCGTGCCCGTGGGCAGCAACGGCAAGGTCGACATCTACAACTACGGCGGCAACGCCACCGCGCAGATCATCGTCGACGTCACCGGCTACTACACCACCGACCCGGCCGCGGCCAACGCCGGCTGGTACGTCCCGGTGCTGCCGAGCCGCCTCGTCGACACCCGCAACGGCACCGGCGCGGCCCAGAGCCAGCTCGCCTCCGGCGGCACCCTCACGGTCGGCACCTCCGGGGCCCTGGTCGGGCTGATCCCGGCCTCCGGAGTCACCGCCGTCGCCCTCAACCTCACCGCGGCCGACCAGACCGGCAGCGCCTACCTCAACGCCTACCCCACCGGCACCAGCAGGCCGTTGACCAGCAACGTCAGCTACCACCCGGGCACGCCGGCCTCGGCCTTCGTGATCGCCGCGGTGGACGGCAACGGCAACTTCACCATCGGCAACGGCAACGGCGGACCGGTCGACGTCATCGCGGACGTGGTCGGCTTCTACACCACCAACCAGAGCGGCTACCTCAACACTCCGGGCCAGCTGTACCACCCGCTGGACTCCACCCGCGTCCTCGACACCCGGCAGACCGGCGGCACACTCACCGGCAGTGTGACCAACACCTACCCCGGGAGCGTCGTGAGCGCGGTCAACCCCACGCTCGTCGCCAACCTGACGGCCACCCAGGAAGCCGCGAACGGATTCCTCGCGGTCTCCCCGGGCGGATACCAGAGCCCGCTGGGCACCGCCACCGTCAACTACCAGACCGGTGTCGACGTGGCCGACCTCGATCTCATCCAAGCCACGAACAACTCCTACAACGTCACCAACAGCTGGGGCAGCACCCAACTCGTCGTCGACGTCAACGGCTACTTCGCCAACTACTGAAGGTGAACATGCGCAAGGTCCGCCCCCTCCTACCCGCCATTCTGGCGCTCGGCCTGCTCCCCGCCACCGTGTCGACGGCCTCCTTCGCCGACACCCCCGCAGCCACCCTGCCGGCGAGTCAGATGCCGATCGGCCAGTACAACCCGGCCGACTCGAAGACCTGGACCGTGGCCTACCCGCAGGACGGCCCGCAGCAGATCGCCGACGGCATCACCTACCGGGCCTACACCCAGGGCTTCCCGTCGGGCACGCCGTACGGCGACGCGGCCGGTGACCACTGGACACTGTCACTCGACTACGACTGGGGCAGCGACACCGTCCTGGCCTCGCAGGACGACGCGACGAACCAGCTGGCCCGCCTCCTCACCAACGTGCCCACGCTGGCGGGGCAGGCCCACACCCTGCAGATCTCCGCCCCCGCCGGCGGCTGGAACGGCGACATCCCGGCGACCGGCCAGTCCGTGGGCTGGGCGGTCCGCATCGGGCCCTTCCCGACGAAGGCCGACGCCGCTGCCTTCGTCGCCGCCGGAAAGCTGGGCAGCCACGTCGACTCGGCCGGCAAGACCGTCCCCTACACCGCCCGGGTGCTCTACGACGCCAACGACGGGCGCCCGTCCACCGGCCCCTGGGCGGTCCGGGTGGTCACCATCGACCCGGCGAAGTACAACCTCCAGACCACCTTCGGCGGGACCGTCGCCAACCCGGACACCCTGCGACAGCTGGTCGGTGCGAGCGGCGCCATGGTCGGGATCAACGCGTCCGACGGCGTTCAGGGCCAGTACGAGCCGGGGGTGCCCGCCCCGGACGGCTACACCGGCGACGTCCAGGGCATCCAGGTGCGCGGCGACGGCATCTACAGCGAGGCCAGCAACGGCCGAAGCGCCCTGGTGCTGAACGGCAAGGACCCGGCCGACCCGAACGGCGCGATCGTCCCCGCCCGGATCGGCGAGGTCTCCACCACGATGAAGGTGACCGCGACCGACCCCGTCACCCACCAGCCCGACCCGACCACGGTCTTCGGCATCAACCGTCCGCCGGGCTACATCATCGGCTGCGGCTTCGAGAGCACCACCGCCGCCGAGGCGGCGGCGCACCGCTACTACCCCTGTACCAACAAGAACGACCTCACGGTCATCAGGTCGGAGTGGAGCACGAACACGCCGGTCAAGTCGCCGGCCCTCACCACGGCCAACGGGTACACGCAGCAGTTCGAACTGCTCCTCGACGCCAACTGGGTGGTTCAGAAGGTCCACACGCCCGGCGACCAGATCCCACCGGGACAGATCGTCCTGCAGGGCCTCGGCACCAGTGCGGCCTGGCTGCAGAAGTACCAGGCCACCGGCACCCGGCTCACGCCGTCCGCGGACATCCTGGACACCCCGACCGGGAAGTCCATCACCAACTCCGACCTGGGCGTCGTCGCCGGAGGCTGCGGCCCGTCCCTCCTCCGCGACGGCCAGATCTACCTCAACGTCAAGGCCAACGGCATGTTCGGCGACAACGGCGACCTCAACAACTGGTCGGCCGAGCGCCACCCCCGGACCCTGGTCGGCATCACGGCCGACGGCAAGGTCCAGATGGTCACCGTCGACGGCCGCGACGCGAACACCAGCATCGGCATGTCCTTCCTGGAGACGGCCAAGCTGATGCAGTGGCTGGGCGCCAAGCAGGCCCTCTCCATGGGCTGCGGCGGTGACACCGCCCTGATCATGAACGGCGTCCTCTACAACAACCCGATGGACGACTGGGGTACCCCGAACCAGAACAGCCCGTACGAGCGCCACCTCCCCAACGCACTGGTGGCCGTGAAGAAGTGACCTGACCACACCCGACAGCCCTGTGGCACCACAGGGCTGTCGGCCATTCAGCAACAGGGCGTCGGCTCCACTGAGCGGACGCCCCGCCGGTCTCCGAGCGTGGCGAGCGGATGGCGGTGGCGTCGGTGGGTTCGATGCCGGTGATCCGGTGGAAGGCGTCAGCTGGCGTGTCGTGGGCAAATCGCCTCTGCAGGTGGGGCATTCGCCGGTCCAGGCCTGTATCAGGTCCTGGAGGCGCCACGGGGACTCCAGGACCTGGTCCGATGTGTCCGGCGCCGCGCAAGCCGTCCACACCCCCCTTCGGTTCGGGCGAGAATGGCGGTGAAGAGGCGCTGCTGGGTGCTGTCGGGCGGTACTCGTACGAGAGGGGCAGCGGCCGGCGCTGTCACGGCGCCCGGTGTTCCTCGATGCCGTGGTCGGCGATCGCTTCCAGTGGTACGTGGATGCGCTGGTCGTACTTGTCCACGAGCCAGCGTTCGATGTCCAGGAGCCACCATTGGTGCACCGTGACAGTGTAGAAGCGGCGGGGACCGTCGCCTCGGAAGTCGTCTTCGGGGAGCAACCACTGCCGTCGGACGCGGGCGTCGGGAAAGTTCCGCTCGTAGTAGAGCCGGTGGTGCCTGGCCAGGGCCTCGGGTGCCACCTCCTGGCAGTGGCCTGTGTACTGCGCCCCGTCGAGGCCGAACCCGGGAAGGCCCGTCACCGGCCCGGCCACATCCGCCGCCACCCTGCCCGGTACCCCCAAGGCCGGTACGGCCACCTCCAGCAGCCGCCACCGGTTCACCCTCATTCAGGGCACCTCGCTCCCCCTCCCCCACGCCAGGCTGAACCGGTCCAGGCTCGCCTGGCCGGAGAAGGCGAACAGCCATCGGATGCCCCCGAGTTCTCCTGCCTGCGGTGCGCCGCCGATGGTGGGCACCAGCACGCGCGCGGCACGGAACTCGCCCACGGGGGGCTACAGACCCACGCGAACCTGCAGGCCACCGAGGCCTGCTCAACACCCTCTGTGACACGCTGGCCAAGCACGTCGACATCCTTGTGGTCACAGCCACTCGTTGATGGCCGCGACGAGGACGGTCGGCTCATAGCGGATCGCGAGCTTGTCGTATCGCGTGGCCACGGCGCTCTGCCTTTTGAGGCGATTGATCTACTCCTGCAACTCACGCACAACCGGAACCTCAACTGGATGTGCACGGCCAAGGCCCTGCACGCGGTGACCGGCGGGCGGATCTACCTGTCGGCATCCACCATCGGCGGCATCGGCCGCGGCACCGTTGAAGTGACCCCCGAGCTGGTCGCCGGCTTCGCGGGCCTGCTCGGCAACCCCGCCGCCGACCTCGCGGCGCTCGGCCGCGTCTGCCTGCCGGACGACCTGCCGCCGCTCCACTCAGGGGCCACCGACGTGGCCGCCGTCATCTGGGAAGCCCGACGTCTCACCACCACCCAGCTCGACGCGGTCGAGCAGATCTCTCGCCACCTCGCCGCGCGCTGACCGACTGGGCCTGCCGAGGCTGCGGCGACTTCTGCGGGAGCTTACGGCCCCCTGCCCCGGCACGCCGCCCATCACAGACCCTGAACCCAGAGCTGTTGGACGGCTGGATGTGAGTCGTCAGGAGGTGCGAGCGTCGTGCTTCTCACGGTTTGCGAGAACCTCGGCCATGTGTGTTTGCGCCCAGTTTCTGAGCCCGCGCGTCATGTGGTGGAGCGAGAGGCCGAGGTCGGTCAGCTCGTAGGAGACGGTGACAGGGACGGTTGGGGTCACGGTACGGGTGAGCAGGCCATCGTGCTCCAGCGACCGTAGCGTCTGGGTCAGCATCTTCTGGCTGACTCCGGCCAGAAGGCGAGAGATCTCGGAGTAGCGCATCGCCTTCGGAGCGTCCGCGTGTGCTGCACCGGGCTGGCCAGGGCCGGTGTCGCCGCCCAGCGCACACAGGATCAGGACGACCCACTTGTCCGAGATCCGGTCGAGCAGCTGCCGGCTGGGGCACCCAGCCAGGAACGCGTCGTACTCCACCTTGGCCTGGGCCCTCTTCTGGGCCGCCTTCATCGTCGTCACTGATCGACCTTCTCACCGATGGGTGGGTTACGCACTCTGAAGTGCCTACTTCCCGATAGGAAGTTTCTCTCCAATGCTGATGCAGGGAGGCAGCAGGCGCCACCCCCAATGCACGACGAAAGGCAACAAGATGAGCACACCCTCCCTCTCTCTTCCTGGCGGCACCTGGACTTTGGGTGACTTGACCGTCACCCGGTTCGGCTACGGCGCCATGCAACTGGCCGGCCCGTGGGTCATGGGGCCGCCCACCGATCGCGAGGGGGCCCTGGCCGTTCTGCGTGAAGCGGTCGGCCTCGGCATCACCCACATCGACACGAGCGACGCCTACGGGCCGCGCATCACCAACGAGTTGATCCGCGAGGCACTGCACCCCTATCCCGAGTCGCTGCACATCGTGACCAAGGTGGGCGCGACCCGCGACGAACAGGGTGGCTGGCCCACGGCCCGGCGACCCGAAGACCTGCGCCGCCAGGTCCACGACAACCTCAAGTCCCTCCAGCTCGACGTACTCGACCTGGTCAACCTCCGGCTCGGCAACGCCGAAGGCCCCCAGTCCGGCTCGCTCGCCGAGGCGTTCGAGACGCTCGTGGAACTCCAGCAGCAGGGCCTGATCCGCCATCTCGGGGTCAGCAACGCCACCGAGGAGCAGATCACCGAGGCACAGAGCATCGCGCCGATCGTGTGCGTGCAGAACATGTACAACCTCGCCCACCGCCACGACGACAAGCTCATCGACCGGCTCGCCACCGAAGGCGTCGCGTACGTGCCCTTCTTCCCCCTCGGGGGCTTCACCCCGCTTCAGTCCTCGGCGCTCTCGGCGGTCGCCGCTCGGTTGAAGGCGACACGGATGTCCGTCGCACTGGCCTGGCTGCTGCAGCGTTCACCGAACATCCTGCTCATCCCCGGCACGTCATCGACAGCGCACCTTCGCGAGAACATCGCCGGCACGGGACTCTCCCTCTCGCATGAGGACTTGACCGAGCTGGACGACATCGGCCGCTGAACACTCCTCAACTGAACGGCCTACAAGCCACGGCGGCTACAGACCCGCCCGGTTCAGCAGCCATTCCATGTGCTCGCCCGGAAGGAGCGGTGATGCCCCGGCGGCTTCTGCGACGCTCTCCGAGGGGTCAGCGAGGAGACGGAGCAGGGATTGGAACGGGAGGTTGCGGTGGGGCGCGACCATGCGGCGGACGCGGTCTTCGGGGTCGGCGGCCAGCTTCTCCGCGAGTTCCGAGGGCAGATCCGGATCGCGGGGCGCGAAGGAGCGGAGTCGGGGCTCAGGGTCGGTGGCGAAGCGGCGCAGAGTCGCCGGCGGGAACGTCAGAACCTCCTCCTTGTCCCACCAGAACGTGAACTTGTCCCGTCGGCGGTAGCGGCGCTCGATGCTCTCGGCGGTCGCGGGATCGACCAGGTGCGGGGCGGTGTGCGCCATGGTGAGGCGGACCATCTCTTCCTCGTCGTCGAGAAGTCGGGCCACCGCATTGGCGGGAAGGGCCTTGCTGGCGGCCGCGGAGACTCGGAAGCTGACGTAGGGCGAGTCGATGTGCGGCAGCGGATCGGCCGTCACCCAGGGCAGCCGCAGGAGCCACAGTTCGGTGGGTGCGAACTCGTTCTGGAACCACTGCAGGACCGTTTCGTCGTCCGCGTCAGGGTCCGGATCAGCCGTCGAGCGCGACAGCTCGTGGCCCGAGGCGTGGATCTGCGCCCGCACGTGCTCGGGCGTGTCCGGCCGGGCGAAGACCTTCACACGGACGCTCAAGGCCGGATCGACCGCAAGGGCCTCGCGGGCTGGCGGCGGCAGGTCAGGATGCCGGGCAAGCGCGGCGCGAACCTCGCTGTCCGGATCCGCGGCGAGCCGCTGGAGGGTGTCCGCGTCGAGAACGGCGTGAATGACCGCGCCCGCCCGAGTCACCGGGTCCGCCAACAGCGCCGGCAGTAGGTCCGAGGGCGGTATCGGATGCGGCCTATGCGCGTAGTAGGTCGAACAGGCCGCAGCGCGGACCTTGGCCTCGGGATCGGTCAGCAGGAGCCGGCGGACCGCCTCCGGTGCTTGTGGCCAGTGCTTCGCCAGCGCGGCGCGGATAGCCGGGTCTGAGTCGGCGGCGAGGCGGGCCCGGAGGTCGGGCGGTGTGTGGTGGCCCTGAGCCAGGTACTCACGGACCCGTCGATCGGGATCCTCGACGAGCTGCTCCAGCATCTCCCGTGGTGCGGTCGCGGCGTGGATAACGAGCGCGGCCCGCACCGCCCCGTCCCGATGGGAGGCCAGTCGGATACGGAACCGGTCCGGCAGCCGGTCGTTGAGCGCAAGGCTGTGCAGGAGCCAGTGGTCGTCGATCGTGATGATCTCGGCGATCATGTCCTCGGTAAGGTCCGGACGCTTCGCCACCTTTCCCATGCCCCGCCGCCATGCGAATAGCCGCCGAACCATGGAAGCTGGCAGGGCGGAATTCATCGCCAACCCGTCCATCACCTTGTCGAGGTGAACCGGAGTCAGAGCGTCAGCATCCATGCGGCCAGCATGCCAGGCGGGCTTCTATGCGACGCCGCCGGGCGGACAACCACGGCGGCCGCTTCGGGGGTGCGCCGGCCACCGCGGGAAGCGACAGGGCATCGCCACAGGCACGGACAGCGGCTCGACCGTCACCCACCCGGGCATGGGCCGAGCCGATGACCACACCGGCCCAGCGACCCTGTGGTCGGCCAGAAATCCGAGTGGCCGCCGCCACCGGCGCCCGGTGGCGGCGGGAGGGCGACACCGCGGCCGAGGCGATGCTGCGGCTGTGGCGGGTCTCCAGCAGCCGGTACTCCGACGAGCCCCCGCTTCGGACCACGACGACGAGGGAGTTCACCACGATGACCACCACCGCCCGAGCCCGCACCTACGGGCCCCGCCAGCTGGCGCCGAGAACGGAGCGACGCTGCATCGGCCTGAGCAGACAGGGTGGGCCTGCTCGCCACCTCTCCGCGCTCTGCGCCGTTCGCCCGGGCGGGAGCGGCCCGGTAGACACGGAACCATGCGAACTCCTCTCTTCCAGCCCCGCCCGGTCGGCGTCCACCCCCGCCGGGGCGGACGGCCGCCCCGGCGGCGGGTGCGTGCGGCGGTGGCGCTGCTGGTCGGCGCGGTACTGGCGGCCGTCAGCGGCTGCGCGGGACAGGCGGCCCGTGCGGGTGCGGCGCCGCCTGGACCGGCCGCCGTACTGCAGGTTCCCGGGGCCTACCCGTCAATCCAGGCGGCGGTGGACGCCGCCCGTCCGGGTGACCTGGTACTGGTCCACCCGGGTGTCTACCGGGAGAGCGTGACGATCCGCACCGCCCGGGTGGTGCTGCGCGGCACCGACCGGTCCGGCGTGGTCGTGGACGGCGAGTTCCGGCGTGCCAACGGCATCACGGTGACCGGCGCGCAGTCGGTGGTGGAGAACCTGACGGTCCGCCACCACCTCGCCAACGGCGTGCTCTTCACCGGTGTGACCGACCAGCGCCTGCAGCAGCACGGCGCCGGCGGCTCCGCCTACAACCCGCTGGACACCGTCAGGTTCCCGCCGCTCAACGGCTTCCGGGCCTCGAAGGTGACCGCTTACGGCAACGCGCTCTACGGCATCTACGCCTTCGACGCGCACGCCGGGGTGATCGAGGACTCCTACGCCTCCGGCCAGGCCGACTCCGGCATCTACGTCGGCCAGTGCCGCCCGTGCCAGACCCTGGTGCGCGGCAACGAGGTCGCGCACAACGCCGTCGGCATCGAGGTCACCAACGCCTCCGAGGACCTCTACCTGCTGGGCAACCGGGCGGTGGCCAACCGGGTCGGGGTGACCGTCGACTCCAACGACGTCGAGGCGCTCTCCCCACAGCACGGCGCGGTGCTGGCGGGCAACGTGATCGCGGAGGACAACGACCCGGACAGCCCCGAACAGGCCGACGGCGCCTTCGGCATCGGCATCGGCATCGGCGGCGGCACCGGCAACCTGGTGACCCGCAACCTGATCAGCGGCAACACGGCCGCCGGCGTGCTGGTCACCGACGTCCAGGGCCACCCCGCGCGGGACAACCGGATCACCGGCAACACCGTGACCGGCAACGGCGTGGACCAGGTGCTCGACGCGCCCGCGGGCTCCGGCAACTGCTTCGGCACGGCACCCGACTGCGCCCAGGTCCCCGACCGCGCCGCCCCGGTGACGGCCCCGCCCGGTGTCTCGTTCCGCGACCTGCCCGCCCCGCCGGACCAGCCCGGTCTGGCGGACACCGGCGCCCCGGCCGGACCCGCGGTGGACCTGCCGGGACCGGTGGACCCGTCCGCCTACCCGCTGCCGACCGCCAGCGGACAAGGGGCCGGGCAGGCGACCGCGCAAGGAGGCCGGAGCGCAGGCTGACCCGCGCGCCGCCTGGTCAGCCGATGCCCTGCCACGGCGCCGCCGGCACCTGCTCGGCCACCTGGCGCCCGGTCAGCTCGATGGCGAGCGGCTGCCGCAGACCGGGCAGCTGGGCCTCGGCGCGACGCAGGACGCCGTCCCGGTCCACCCAGTAGGTCAGGTGCGCCGTGGCCTCGGCCCCGGGCGCCCGGTCCGCCGCGGCGCGCGGCAGTGGACCGGCGAAGACGGTGTACCGGTGCCCGTCCAGGGACTCCTCGCGCAGTCGGCGGGCCCCGGACTGGGCGAGCAGCTGGGCGTTGTCGGGCCGGTCGGCGCCCAGGGCCATGGTCAGCCGCAGCGCGAGGTCGAGCGGGTCGGTGGTGTAGGAGCGGGGGGACCACGAGGTGGTCGGCAGGCCGGCCGCCGCGCGGGCCGGGTCGGCTGCGGTGGCCGGGTCGGGCCGGCTGCGGTCCGGCGCCACGCCGAGGCCGGCCCGGTCCCAGACCAGCAGGCCGGAGCCGCCGAGCCCGTCGGTGTAGGCGCCCACGGCGTGCTGGGCCCGGTAGTCGACCAGCCCCTCGACTCGAGTGCTGCCCTGCGGCCCCGGGACGGTCACCGTCACCCGGGCGGGGCTGGCCTCGTAGGTGGTCAGCCGGGAGAGCGAGAGTTGTTCGGCCTCGTCCCCGGTGACCGGGCGGGACGGGTCGGCGGGAGAGCGGAAACCGAGCAGGGCGGCAGCCGCCGCCGCGGTGACGAGCACGGCGCCACCCGTCAGCAGGGCGGCGCGGCGGCGCACCCGGCGCCGGGGTGGACGAGCTGACATTGGGGAGAACTCCTCGTACGGGCGGGGCGCGGCCGTGGGGCGGGCGGGCCGGCGGCCCACCCGCCCCACGGCGCAGGTGTTCACGGTTGACGCGGCGTCAGCGCCGCGAGGACCTCCTTCGAGCGGTTCGGCCGATGCCGACCAGGGCGCCGCCGACCAGCAGCAGGGCGCCGGCGAGGATCCCGGGCAACAGGACCGGGGAGCCGGTGTTCGGCAGCGGCGGGACGGGCGGGACCTTCTCGTTGTCCACGATCACGGTCGGCGCCTGCTCGGGACCGGAGGCGGTGATCCGCAGCCGGGTGACCGGGTCGGCCGGCAGCCGGTGGCCGACCGGCGCCTGTAGCTCCCGGGCGAAGTAGTCGCCGGTGGGCAGCGGTCCGAAGGCGCACACCCCATCGGAGCCGGTGGTGCACGGCTCGCCCACCTTCTCGTCGCCGCCGGCCGCCTGCCGCCAGAGCTGGAACACCGCGCCGGCCAGCGCCTGGTGGGTGTCCCGGTCCCGCTTGAGCAGGTGCACCCAGCCCGGCTTCGGCTGGTCGACGGCGGTGGTGCCGACACCCTGGAGGTGGTTGGCACTGGTGAGCACCAGCGGGCCGAAGACGGCCGGGGTAGGCAGGTCGTAGCCGGCCGGTGCCTGGGTTTCCTCCCAGTAGTAGGTGCCGAGCGGGACAGTCTCGGCGCAGAGGCCGTCGGCTCCCGTGGTGCAGGGGGCACCGACCTTGCTGCCCGTGCCACCGACCGCGTCCTTCCAGAGCTGGAAGACCGCCCCGGCCAGGGGCTTTCCGGCGGGGTCGTGCTTGACCACGCTCACCCGACCGGTCTGCGGCTGGTCGACGGCGGTCGCCGTCAGGCCCTGGAGGTGGTTGGCGCTGGTGAGGACGAGCGGTCCGAAGACGGCCGGATTGGGAAGCTCGAAGCCGGCCGGCGCCTGGGTCTCCTCCCAGAAGTAAGTGCCCAGCGGGACGGTCTCGGAGCAAAGCCCGTCCATGCCCGTGGTGCAGGGGGCGCCGACCTTGCTGCCGCTGCCACCGACCGCGTCACGCCAGAGCTGGAACACCGCCCCGGCCAGCGGGTTGCCCTTCGGGTCCTCCTTGAGCACGGAGACCCTGCCGGTCTGGACGGGGTCGACCGCTGTGGTGCTGACGCCCTGGAGGTGGTTGGCGCTGGTGAGGACGAGCGGGCCGAAGACGGCCGGGTCGGGCAGGTCGAAGCCCGCCGGCGCATGGGTCTCCTCCCAGAAGTAGGCGCCGAGGGGGACGGTCTCGGTGCAGAGCCCGTCGGCTCCCGTGGTGCAGGGGGCACCGACCTTGCTGCCCGTGCCACCGACCGCGTCCTTCCAGAGCTGGAAGACCGCGCCCGCCAGCGGCTTCCCGGCGGGGTCGTGCTTGAGCACGGAGACCTTGCCGGTCTGCGGCTGGTCGACGGCGGTCGCCGTCAGGCCCTGGAGGTGGTTGTCGGGGGTCAGGGTGAGCGGTCCGAAGACGGCCGGGTCGGGCAGGTCGAAGCCCGCCGGCGCCTGGGTCTCCTCCCAGAAGTAAGTGCCCAGCGGGACGGTCTCGGAGCAAAGCCCGTCCATGCCCGTGGTGCAGGGGGCACCGACCTTGCTGCCCGTGCCACCGACCGCGTCACGCCAGAGCTGGAACACCGCCCCGGCCAGCGGGTTGCCCTTCGGGTCCTCCTTGAGTACCGAAACCCTGCCGGTCTGGACGGGGTCGACCGCTGTGGTGCTGACGCCCTGGAGGTGGTTCGCACTGGTGAGCACCAGCGGCCCGAAGACGGCCGGGGTAGGCAGGTCGAAGCCCGCCGGAGCCAGGGTCTCCTCCCAGAAGTAGGTACCCAGCGGGACGGTCTCGGAGCAGAGCCCGTCCGTGCCCGTGGTGCAGGGCGTGCCCACCTTCGTGTCGCCGACCGAACCGCGCCAGAGCTGGAAGACCGCCCCGGCCAGCGGGTTGCCCTTCGGGTCCTGCTTGAGCACGGAGACCTTGCCGGTCTGCGGCTGGTCGACGGCGGTGGTGCTGACGCCTTGGAGGTGGTTGGCGCTGGTGAGCACCAGCGGTCCGAAGACGGCCGGGGTAGGCAGGTCGAAACCGGCCGGAGCCTCGGTCTCCTCCCAGAAGTAGGTACCCAGCGGCACGGTGGTGGAGCAGAGGCCGTCGGCTCCCGTGGTGCACGGGGTGCCGACCTTGCTGCCGCTGCCGCCGACCGAGCCCTGCCAGAGCTGGAACACCGCCCCGGCCAGCGGGTTGCCCTTCGGGTCCTGCTTGAGCACCGAAACCCTGCCGGTCTGGACCGGGTCGACGGCCGTCACCCGCACGCCCTGCTGGTAGTTGGCGCTGGTGAGCACGAGCGGGCCGAAGACGGCCGGGTCGGGAAGGTCGAAGCCGGCCGGCGCCCGGGTCTCCTCCCAGTAGTAGGTTCCGATCGGCACAGTGGCCGAGCAGACTCCGTCCGCGCCCGTCGTACAGGGGTCGCCGACCTTGCTGCCGCTACCGCCCACCGAGCCGTGCCAGAGCTGGAACACCGCTCCCGCCAGCGGATTGCCCTTCGGGTCCTGCTTGACCACGCTCACCGCTCCGGTGTGCAACTGGTCGGTGGCGACGGTGCTGATGCCCTGCCGGTAGTTGTCCATGGTCAGCACCAGCGGCCCGAAGACCGGCGGGTTCGGCAGCGCGTAGTCCGGCGGTGCCTGGGTCTCCTCCCAGTAGTAGGTGCCCAGTGGCACGGTGGCCGAGCAGACGCCGTCCGCCCCCGTCGTACAGGGCGCGCCGACCTTGCTGCCCGTGCCGCCGACGGCGTCCTTCCACAGCTGGAAGGTGGCGCCGGCCAGCGGTCTGCCGCCCGGGTCCTGCTTGACCACGCCGACCCGTCCCTCCGGCTGCACGAAGCCGAAGTCGTAGGTGTGGTTGTTCTGGCCGGGGCCGCCGGTGGTGAGCGACGTCTGCGGGTAGGCCGCGCCGGCGGGCACCGTGCCGTCGCTGTCGATGTACGGGTTGGTGCCGACGTGAGCCGTGGTGGGGACCCACTGGTACAGCGGGCCGCCCGCGGCGTAGTCGGCGGGGTTGTCGAGCTTGATGGTGTAGGCGGTGTTCGGCTTCAGGCCGCCGGTCACGTTGGAGTCGTCGAAGTAGTACTCGCCGCGCGCGGTGGTCTTCATGGTGCCGACGCGGGTGCCGCCGGCGTCGTACAGGTGGACGGTGGCGCCGACCACCACCGGGTCGCCCGGGTCCTGCAAGCCGCTCTTCCTGACGTCGTACCAGACCCGGTTGCCGATCTGAAGCGGCGCCAGGTCGCAGAGCACCTCCAGGTCGGCCATCGAGCCGCCCTTGCCGAAGGTGGTCGTCAACTGGTTGCCGAGCCCGGTGGCGCGGCTGCCGTCGCGGTTGGTCCAGGCGGTGCCGCCGGTGAAGATGGCGTCCGTGGGGTCGATCGCGGAGCTGGCGATCGTGGTCTCGACCTTGGACAGGGCGATGCCCGAGTACAGGGCGTTGTTGTGGAACTCGCTGCGGTGCTGGTCGTAGAACCCGCCGCCGCGCGTGCCGCTGGTGTTTCCGCAGCCGCCGTTCTCGTACATGACGAACATGCCGTTCGCCCCCGGGCACGCCCGGCTCAGGGCTCCGCCGGAGGCCGGGGAGGCCAGCAGGCCGCTGCCGGCCATGTACTGCTGGTTCAGTCCGATCTGGTCGGTGTACCGGTCGCGGAAGCTCAGGATCAGGGCGCCGTCGGTGTCGACCACGATGTCCGCGAGCATGGGCTCCGGGTTGGCGATGTTGCCCGGCCCGCACGAGGCGATGCCGTCCTGCGAGGTGGGGAGCTTGTCCTGCCAGGGGTACCAGCCCGCCCCCGGGCAGACCGAGTCGCGGTTGGACCGCAGGCGGGGGTAGTCCAGCCGCTGGTCCAGGATCACGGACCCGAAGGTGCCCGCGGCCGGGTCGAAGGTCCGCACGACGGCGCGCAGGTCCGCCTTTTTCTGCGTCGACTCGCCGGAGCAGACTCCGCCCACGTAGACGACGCCGTCCTGGATCCCCAGGCCGTAGGGCCGCCAGTCACCGGCGGCAGGGCACGGGCTGTCCGGGCCGGGGATGTCGTAGCTCGCCTTCGGCGCGGACGCGGTCCGGTTCGTCGCGTCGTACCGGTACAGCTTCCGGTCGTTCAGGTTGACCACATAGAGGTCGGCGCCGTCGTCCGACACCTCCACGTCGCCCAGGGCCTCCTTGGCGACGGCTGGAGCGAACCCGAGGTCCATGTCCACGGCGAAGTTGTGGACCGTGGTCCCGGCGTTGGGAACGGTGGTGAACAAGGACGTCGCGTTGGTCGCGCGATCGGTCAGGTAGACGGCACCCGGCCCGGACGGACCGTACCCCGAGGCGCGGTGCGCGTGGGCGCCGCTGAAGATCCACTTCTTCTGCTTGCTGTACCCGATGCCGTACAGCGCACCGGTCTGCGCCTTGGTGGCGATGTTGGTGGTCTGGTTCTCGACACCGCGCGCGTTGTAGGGGAAGGTCAGCAGCGTCCGGGCGGTGCCCGGCTCCGTCGGGTTCACATCGCCGCGCACGCACGCGGTGACCAGCGGCGCGTTCTTCTGGCAGTAGTCGTCCGGGTTCCACAGCGCGGTGGTGTAGGAGACGTTCTTGCCGCCGGAGAGGTCGACGAACTCCTCCGTGCTGCTGAGCTGGTTGGGCGCGCCGGACAGGCCCTGCCGGGAGGCGAAGGCGGAGTAGAAGATACCGGGCTTGGGGTTGATCACCTGGACGCGGTACTTGCCGCCGGTGAGACCGCTGCTCGCCGGTCTCAGGGTGACGGTGCCGTCGGCGGCGGTGGTGCCGCTGATGGTGGTGCCGGCGTCGTCGGTGAGGTTGACGGTGACGCCGGACAGGCCCGGTTCCAGCACGGGGGTGTACACGCCGGTGTTGTCGACCGCGCGGACCACCCGGACGGTGACCGACCCGTCGCCCGCCGCGGCCCGGGCCGGGTGCGAATGGATCGTCAGGTAGCCGCCGGCGACGGCCAGCGCGGCGAGTGTGGCCGCGAGCCGACGGGGCGTCCGGCCCCACCAGGTGACCGCGGACCCGGACGGTTGCACGGGCGGCGCCGGTGCGCCGCCGCTGGTCGGCGGCTCTGACCCGATGAGGGGCCGCCACCAGCGCGATGGCCTGTGTTCCGGCGGGCCGGCCGGAACGGCCTGCCGGGGTGGGTCTGTGCGCAATGTCCTCGTGCTTTCTTCACTTATGGAGAGCTGATAAAGAGAAAGTGCACGAGACCCGAGATGGCGCGTCGGAGGCGGATGCCGAGATCGCCCGCTCGGCGCACGTTTTCCATCGCCCGGTGGAACCCGCTCGGCCGATCGGCCCAGCGGGCGCTGCCCTGAACGGCTGCGCGGGTCCGGTGGCCAGGCTCCGGAGCGGGGGTCCGGCCGACCTCGGGCGTCCAAGCCTTGAGCACCGGGGATCGTTCGTGACAGGACCTGTTCACCGGGCCCTCGGCGGTGGGAGGGTCAGGACCTCAGGGCCGCCGTAAGCGGTGAAGCTGCCGCTGCCGCTGCCGTAGACGGGCACACCGTCGCGGGCCCAGCCGAGCAGCTCGACCAGCGGCAGAAGGCCAGTTCTTCGGCAGTGCGAACATCGTGGTGATCCACGTCACATTCGGACGTGTCACTGAGCGGCCGGCTGTCTCGTCTCGGGGGTGTAACCCACTCACGAGCACGGAGGAACACACCATGGACGCGCGACTCGACTTCTTCGCCGCTCCCGTCTCCGGCAAGGCCCTGAAGTACTTCATGTCCGCGGGCAAGGTGATCCGGGAATCGGGGCTGCCCACCAGCCTGCAGGAGCTGGTGTCCACGCGCGTGAGCCAGATCAACGGCTGCGCCGTCTGCCTCGACATGCACGCCAAGGAGGCCATCGCCGCCGACGTGAGCCCGGTGAAGCTGGCTCTCGTGGCGGCGTGGAGGGAGGCCACCGTCTTCGGCGAGGCCGAGCGGGCCGCGCTGGCGCTCGCGGAGGAGGGGACCCGGGTCGCGGACGCAGCCGAGGGCGTCAGTGACGAGGTGTGGGCCAACGCCGCCGAGCACTTCGACGCCGAGCAGCTCACCGCGTTGGTGATCCACATCGCATTCATGAACATGGTGAACCGGATGAACATCATCACCCGCCAGCCGTGCGCCGGCGACTACGTCGCCGGGCAGTTGCACTGAACGTCAGCGGCTCGGATGATCATCGGGAGACGGAGAGGGCCAAGGAATGAGCAAGGTCGAGGAGTTCACGGAGCTGCGGCCGCTGCTGTTCTCCATCGCCTACCGGATCCTGGGCAGCGTCAGCGAGGCCGAGGATGCGGTCCAGGAGACCTGGCTGCGCTTCGAGGCCTCGCCGACGCAGCCGACTTCGGTCAAGTCCTTCCTCTCCGCCGTGGTGACCCGGATCTCGATCGACGTGCTGCGCTCGGCCCGGGTCCGGCGGGAGGAGTACGTCGGGCCGTGGTTTCCAGAGCCGCTGCTCGCTGACCCCTATGAGGACCCGGAGCGCTCGGCGGAGCTGGCCGACTCCGTGTCGACGGCAGCGCTCCTGCTGCTGGAGAGGCTCAGCCCGCTCGAGCGTGCGGTCTTCGTGCTCCGCGAGGTCTTCGACTTCGGCTTCCCCGAAGTCGCCTCTGCGGTCGGCCGCTCGGAAGACGCGTGCCGCCAGCTCGCAGTGCGGGCGAGGCGTCATATGAGCGCCGGCAGCCCCCGCTTCGAGGCCGACCGCCGGGAGCGGGAGGAATTGGCGACGCGGTTCTTCGAAGCCCTCCGCGAGGGCGACGTCCTCGGTCTGCAGCAGTTGCTCGCCGCCGACGTCTCCATGGTCGGCGACGGCGGCGGCAAGGCCCCGCAGCTGGCCAGAGCGGTCATGGGCGCCGACAAGGTGGCGCGCCTGCTTGCCGCCGTCTTCCCCGAGTTGGCCCGCATCGGACTCACGACCGAGGCCCACGAGATCAACGGCCAGCCGGGCGCGATCTTCCGCGACCGGGACGGCAAGGTGCTGCAGACTCTGGCGCTCGACGTGCTGGACGGGCAGATCCAGACGATCCGCTTCGTGCTCAACCCCGACAAGCTGGGCCACGTCGGCCCGGTCGGGGACGCGTGGGAGGTCTCCCGCGAGTTCAGGGAGTCCCGCCGCTCGGCGGAATGACCGCGCAAGCACGAGCGGCGTCGGCAGGCCCCACTCCTCAACCAGGTACGGAGTGTCGAGCAACGAGGTAGCCCGCTCGTCGCGCCCGATCCCCATCAGGTGGTCGAAGGGCACGTGGTCTTCGCTCCACGAGGTCGGCTGGCTGGTGGGAAACGCGTCGTGACCATCCCCCACGACGACGCCGTTCTGAACCCGAAGGAGGTCAAGCAGCGCCAGCGGCAGTCTCACACCGAGCCTACGCTCGGCCTCCTGCACCATCTCGTCCGTCAAAGGCTCGTGGACGCCGAAGTCGCCGCTGTTCCAGAACGTCGCCACGACCTCATCGAATCGGTTCACGAAGCGCAGCCTGTGGCTCGGCCGAACGGACCTCAGCTACAAGATCACTTACTGGTCCGGAAAAGGGCGCCCACCTTCCCCGCGCGCTGAAAGCCCCCACCGCGTGATCAGTCCCCGCTCGGAAGGTCGACCAAGCGTGTGTCCTCAAGCGAGAAGCCGGGACAGCCGGACGGCTTGCCGCTCGGCCGTTCCCGGCGGGTTGCGAGGGTGCTGGGGATCGTCGAAGGACAAGAGGAACAACCACACGAGCGCCAGCAGCCTGCGACATTCCAACAGCCGCGTACGTTCGGCAGAGTTCAGGTCGAACAGATTCAGGAACGCTTCGCTGTCGAGTGGAGGGCCCACCCAGCTGGCCGCATGTTCCGTGATCTCCGCCAGCTCGAAAGGCCGGTCGCTGAGACCGGAGTCCTCGAAGTCGACAACCCGCACGCGAGTGCCGTCCCACAGATAGTTGGCGAGATTGCCGTCCCCCGGGCCGAAAACCATCGGGATGTCCGGTCCGCCGACTCGTTCCATGCCTGAACGGGCGAGCCACTCGAGGCCGTGGTCCATGCTCTCCCCTATCGCCTCACTGACTCGCGGACGAACCTGCGGCGCCCAGGAGCGAATCTGAGCGATGAGCTGATGCTGCTGGCCGGGCCGGACGGGGACCTCCGCCAGAACATCCGCCGGCACGGACGCATACAGCTCGCTCACTGCCGCCGCCAGAGCCCTGAGCTGCTGATTGCTGAGCGACTTTCCCCGCAGCGGCTCACCCGGCAGGCGCGACATCGCCACCACCGGCCCCGTCGCCGCAAGATCCACGCTCTGAGGGACGGGGGCCAACCCTGGTGCGTGGGCGGCCAGCAGCGTCAGCGCACGCCATTCGCGCTCGCACTTGCCACTGCCCTCAGGCCGGAACCTCTTGATGACGCTGTCGGACCGCAGGTCGACAGCGTGAGTACTCCACGGAACGGAAGTCATGAGACGCAATCCTCTCAGCAGCCGCGAACGCACCGCCGCCGTAGCACGGAAAAGAGGGCGGCCCCGACTCGACCACCGCCTCTCCAACGGCCGGCTCGTCACCACCCGGCGCGACCGGTAGCCGTGCTCAATGCGTACCCGGGGCTCGGAGCCTTGCGAGTCCGTCACATCGCGCCGCACTCGATCGGGTTGAGGGCCCCCTGGGCACAGCGGACACAGCCCGGCGGTAGTGGCCGCGGGCACTGTGTTCGGCGTGTTCGGCGTCGGGCCGAGTCAGTCGGTCTGGTCGCGGGCGAGGAGTGCGAGGCGCCCGGCCAGTTGGCGCAGCAGGCCGACGGCGAGGGAGAGGGACTCGCGCTGCGGCACCTGGTCCGGGCCGAGGTCGGGTCCGTAGTGGTAGGCGAGGAGGGCGGAGACGACGGCCTGGGCGTCGCGGGCGGCGGCCAGGCTCTCGCTGTCCGGGTGTTCCTGGTCGGGGCCGGCCGCGCGGGCCAGGTCGTCGAGCAGCATCGCGGCGCGCACCGTCAGCAGAAGGCGCTGCGGGTCGGTCTCGGTTCCGGGCGGCATCGCGGTGGCGACGACCTCCTCGCGCACCGGGCTGTAGGCGGTGCGCAGCGCCTCCACGTCGGCGCCGGCTCCGAAGGCGTCGATCTCGGCGCCGACCAAGTGGGCCTCGGCCGCGCCGAGCAGCGCGGTGGCCAGCATCACCGCCCGCACCTCGTCGTCGGCCACCGCGTCGGGCTGCCAGGCGATGTCCAGCGCGTCCAGTGCGGCGAGCAGCTGCTCGGCGTGCTCGCGTGCGTCCTCTGCCACGGCTTCCCCTCGGATCAGCTTCTTCGCCTTCGCCCCACCCGGTCCAACGGCCCCGGGAGGTGTGCGTACCGGGACGTCACGCGTTCGGCGCCACGTGGCCGCTTCGGCGTCGGCCCTCCGTTGGGCAGGGCACCGGCCGCGCCCGCGGTCCGCTCGAACTGGACGATCGCGGTGGCGAAGTCCTTCTCGAGCAGGTTGACCCAGCTGCCGAAGGCCAGGCCGTTGATCCCGGACTGGGACTCGTAGTCGTCGAAGCCGACCGGCACCGGGTTCACGTCGGTGACGAAGGGTCCGTTGCCGGCTCGGGACGAGTCGCCTCCTGTCGGCCCGAGCCTCCCGTGCCCGAGCGCCCGGCAGGTCGCGCAGGCGGAGGCCGGGGGCACAGGCCGCGCCGACGTGGCTACGAATCCTTCGCGAACGCGCCGGCGTGGTCGACGGCCCACTGGCGAAACGTTCGGGGCGGCGTCCCGAGGATGTCGGCCACCGCAGTGGTGACGTACGCCGGCTGCCCGACCGCCGCGCTCCACGCGGCGAGCAGCATGTCGACGACGGAACTGGGCGCCGTACCCTCCGACAGCCTTCGGAACTCGTCCGGCGTCATCTCCTCGAACGCGATCCGGCGCCCCAGGACGTCACCGATGACGCCCACCTGCGCGGCCTGGGTCAGCGACTCGGGGCCCGTCAGAACGTAGTCTCCACCGACGTATCCGTCCTGATGGAGCGTCCGCGCCGCGACGGCTGCGATGTCGCGCTCATCGACCGGTGCTGACTCGGCGGCGCCGCAAGGCCACCGGACGACCTCGCCCGCGCGGATCGCGGGCGCCCACCAGGCCAGCGAGTTGGACGCGAACATCCCCGGCCGGATGATCGTCGACTCGAGCCCGGTGGCCGCGATGAGCCGCTCGATGTCGGCGTGCAAGGCCGCCATGGGATTGGGCTGCTGGAAGAAGGGGTGCGGCGTCTGGTGCGGGGAGGAGAGGAAGACGACACGACGCACGTGGGCTGCCAGCCGCGCCACGACTTCGGCGGCGGTCTGGGGCGGAGCGGTCCAGAGGAGGAAGACCGCAGCAGCGCCGTCCAATGCCGGGTCGAGCGAGTCGGGCACGGTGAGGTCGCCGGTGAAGACCTCGACCTTCGCCGGCAGCGTCGCAGCTGCCTCCGAACCACGGGTGAGGGCACGGACCGGCAGGCCCGCGTCGAGGAGTTGGTCGATGACGCCCCGGCCGACCCGGCCCGTCGCCCCGGTCACGAGTACGGGAGAACTGTCTGTCTGAGTCATGCCACCCATAGAAACGTTACTCGGTTAAAAATGCAACCCGGTTATGTTGATGTTACGGTGGTCAAATGAGCGAGCCAACGGGCCTGCGGGCCCGCAAGAAGGAGCGGACGCGCGATGCCATTGCCGACGCGGCCGTCTCGCTGTTCCTGGAGCACGGCTTCGACCGCGTCTCGGTCAACGACATCGCCGCGGCCGCCGAGATCTCCAAGCCGACCCTCTTCCGGTACTTCCCCACCAAGGAAGACCTGGTACTGCACCGCTTCGCGGACCACCAGGGCGAGGCGGCTCGCGTCGTACGGGACCGCGAGTCCGGAATCAAGCCGGTAGCGGCACTGCACCGGCACTTCCGGGCCGCCCTCGACCGCTACGACCCCGTCACCGGCCTCAACGATCATCCGCAGGTAGTGGCGTTCCACCGGCTGGTGTTCACCACCCCGAGCCTGGCTGGACGACTCATGCGGTACCAGCTCGAAGACGAAGAGGCACTGGCACACGCCCTCGGCGAAGGCATCCAGGCACGCGTGCGAGCCGCCCAGGTACTCGCGATCCAGCGGGTGCTCGCCCGGGCCAACTGGCAGAAGATCGCCGACGGTCGAACCGCCCGCGACGTCCACCCCGAGGCCGTAGCCGACGCCGACCAGGCATTCAGCCAACTGCGGTGACAGGCGACGAAGGTGAAGGAGGCGCGGCCAGGTGACTTCCCGTCAGGTGGCCGCCGGTGGGGAATGTGAACGGGCCGATGACAGGGGGAACAGGTGGTCTGTCTCCTGCGTCGAGCTGCCAGCCCAGCCCGAATTCACAGCCACCGCTTGGCCGCTTCGACGCTGTCGCCTCCACTGGTGTTGAACGCGATCGCGGCCCTCGGTGCATGCCGTCGGACAAGGTTCACGACCTGCTCGAACAGCGGCAGGAGTGGTTCCGGTTTACGGATTCCGCCGCCGATGACGACGACGTCCCACTCACGCTCGGACAGCGCGGTCACCATCGTGGACTCGGCCGACTCGTCCAAGGCGATCAGCGCCATGGACGCGTCGACGGCGTGTTCGCCGAACCGTGTCAGTTCCTGGTCGAGGGCCGCGCGGATGACATCCCCGTCCATGCCAGGCACTGCGTGTGGATCGATTCCAAGGATCAGAACTGACGACATGTCAGTGATGACGATCAAGCAGCAGCGCTCGTTCCCACGCCCCCTGCCCAGCCCGCGCCACCTGACCCGCCGACTGACCCGCCGCCTGCCGCGCCGCCTGACCCCGCACCGCAGCCACCGACCTGGTCCGCGGCGCGGCCACCGCCCTCGGAGGCCAGTGATGGGGAGGTGGGCTCTCCTGAGGGTGGCGATGAAGGCGGTGAAGACGGAAGGGGTGAAGTGGAGACGGTCACCGCCCTCAACGCTTGCTGCGGCCGGTGTCAGGGCACGAGGGGTACCTGCGACGGTACGGACTGCGGCGTGAAGCTGGACGACGGAGCGGGCTGGGGGATCGGGATGCCGCTGCGGACCGGATCGCATGGCGGGTACTGGTTCAACGAGCCCGGCGGGCACGGCGCCGGCCCGGCCGGGGTCCCGCCGGTAGTGCAGGCGCTGCCGCAGGGCCTGGGCGTGATGTCCCACAGCGGGGTGGCCGCGGGGCCGGGAGTCGGGCTGGCGTGCGCAGGCTGCGGTGTGCTGCTCGGCCGCGCAGTGCGCGGGGTGGCCCGGACCGACGCGGCGGGCCGGGTGGGCGGTGCCGAAGCGGCGGCGGTCGGCACAGCGCCGTCGGCCGCCGGCGAGGCCGACGGCGCAGCGGTGGGCGGGGCCGACGGCTCTGCGCTCGCAGAGGACGCCGCGGACGCCGGGGCCGATGGGCTGGACGCGGCAGCCGAGGGCGCCGTTGAGGTGGCGGCGGGGACGGCCCCGTGGCGGGGGGCCGTAGTGGAACTCGCGTCCACCGCCAGCCAGCCGGCCACTGCGACCAAGGCCAGCGCCCCTGCGGCGACCGCGGCCAACCGCCCCCTGGGCCCGGCGAGCCGGGCGGTCCAGGCGGCCCGGCCGTCGATACCCGCGGCTTCCTCGACCCCGTCCGGCGGTCCTTCGCTGTGCTCCTGCTGCCGCTCGGACATCCGCCTGCTCCCCTGGTCGACCATGCTCAGCCGCGGATTCTAGTGCCGCATCAAGCAACGTTTGCCCTGTGACGGGCTCGTGGCAGGGGTTTGGCCGCTCGTAGTACGGACGCGCTTTGCGTGCGGGCTCAG
>NZ_JBIAGU010000048.1:2980-62125 GCF_042869935.1 Kitasatospora sp. NPDC006697 | reverse complement strand
CGGCGGGGGTGGGGGGGGGGGGGCGGGCCGGGGCCCCCCCCCCCCGCGGGCCCCCCCCCCCCCCGCCCCCCCGGGGGGCCCCCCCCCCGCCGGCCCCCCCCCCCCCCCGCCCGGGGGCCCCCCCCGCCGCCGTCATCATTCCAGACCGCCGTGACTTTGATCGTCGGCCGCCCCTAACGGGGTGCCCGGTTGGGGTCCACGCGCGCCCGGACGGGCAGGGTGGTGATGTTCCCTTGGTTGGCGAGGGTCTTGCGCAGGCGCTCGATCTCCTCGTGCTGGGCGGCGATCCGGGACACGGCCAGGGTCTGGAACTCCACCAGCTCCGTGACCCGGGCGTGCAGCCGGGTGACGCGCCCGCGCAGGTCGGCGTTGTCGGCCTTGAGGCGGGTGATCTGGGCCTCGCGCGGGTCGACGATCTCCCCGGCGTCCTGGAGGGCGGCCAGCCGCCGTTCGAACTCCTCGGCGAGGTGCTGGTAGGGGCCGGGCCGTTCGGTGCCGTCCCGGTTCTTCTTCGGGTAGAAGCCGGTGCGGGTCACTCCCGCCTCGGCGGCGAGCGTCTTGAGGTCGCACTTGCCGCCCGGGGGGAGTTCTCCGCGCAGCAGCCGGTCGGCTGCCGCGCGGATCGCCTCTTCGTTGCGGGTGCGGGTCTCCTCGTTGATCCGCGCCATGGTCAGGCGGCTCCTTCCGTCAGCTTCGCGGCGGCCTTGATCTCCTCGACCACGCGCAGAGCTCGTTCGATCTCCGGCATCAGCCGGGCCTTCTCCGCCTTCGGGAAGCGCGGGTTGCCCAGGAACACCTGGTTGTCGGCGACCTGACCTTCCCACACCGGCAGGTGGCACGGGTGGTGGGTGGCCTGGGAGCAGCGGGCCGAGTCGCACATCCCGGCCAGCGGCTTGTCCGCCTTCGGGGTGCCGGCCAGCCGCAGGCACAGGGCCTTGGCCGGGTCGCGGAACCAGCAGTAGTTCGCGGTCCCCAGGTGGAGGTGCTTGGCCTGCTTGCGCAGCAGGTTCTCCAGGCGGCGGTCGCTGTCGAGCACGGACGCCGCCCCCGGGGTGTGGTCGGCGAGTTCGGCGTCGATGTGCTCGAAGGCCGCGATCAGGTCCCGCGCGCCGGGGCCGGCGGGCATGCGGCCCTGCTGGTAGTCGTGCCAGGCGGCCGTGGTCAGTTCGAGGTTGCGTTCCTGCTCGGCTTGTTCGATGTCGCTCAGCAGCGCGGCCTGGGAGCCTCCGGGCCGGTGCGCGTAGCCCTCGGTGGTGACCACTGACAGGTGCTTGAGCTGGATCTTGGCCGCGAGCAGTCCGCCGGGGCGGTGTGCGATGGCCAGCGCGACGGTCCGCCGCAGCATCCGGCCGTTCACCGGCCCGGCCGGGATCGGGGCGAGCCCCAGGCGCTGCCCGTCGGACCCGTTCACCCACTCGCGCAGCCGCTGGTGAATGTAGTCCATGGTGGCCATGGCGAAGGCCCGCTCCTGGCCGCTGGCCCGGTTGAGGCGGGCGGCCAGCTGCACGGCCCGGTAGGCAGGCTCCAGCACGACCCACTCCTCGCGGACCCCGCCGAGGACCTGTCCCTTGATCAGCTTGCTGGCCAGACGGAAGCGCTGGGTGCCGCCGGGGACGGTGACCGGTGCCATCGGGGAGTCGGCGCTGATCTCGTCCAGCTCGCTGGCCCGCATCCCGCTGAGCGCGCCGGTCACCAGGCGGCAGGCGCCCAGGACCACGAAGTGCAGGCGGCGCAGGTCATGGGCCGAGGTCGGCAGGGTCCACGGCACCGGCGTCTTGTCGTCGGCGCGGGGCACCAGCGCGGCGTCCCGGCCGAACTCCTCCTCCAGGCCGGCCAGGGCCAGGGCGTTCTCCCACAGCGGCCGGGTCTGTTCCACCAGCTTCCTGGCCATGCCGCCGCGGCCGACGGCCCGGTGGACCACGCGGTGGGTGTTGACCTCCAGCAGCGGGTCGTTCGCGTCCCAGCCCATGGTGAGCCGGACCTTGATCCGCGGGGTGTCGATGCGCGGCAGCGGCACCTTCTCGCGCACGTACCCCTCGAGGGCCTCGCGCAGCACCTCGTAGGTCGACGGCGACAGGTGCTCCAGCAGCGAGCCCGACTGCCCCTCCTCGTGCACGCGCAGCATCGTCTCGAACTCGGCGGCCAGGTGCGGCCCGATGGTCTCCACCAGGTACAGCGCGGCGGCGACGGTGGGCTGGAAGACCGCGTCGGGCACCGCCGGGGCGGTGTTGACCCGGCCGGGCTGCCAGCCGGCGACCTCGCTGACGGTGTGGCCCTTCCACGGCACGAAGCCGGGCAGGTAGGAGTCCGCGGTGAACAGGTCGCGGTAGAAGGCGAGGTACTGCACCGGCTGCAGCACGCCGACCATGGCTCCGGGGGCGAGCGGGCCGTCGCCACTGCGGCGGCGACGGCTCGTCCGGTAGGCGTCGCAGTGCTCCTGGAGTACCTCGGTGAGCGAGCCCAGGCCCTGCCCGGTCAGCCAGTTCAGCCAGTTCGCCAGGTGCCCGAGCGCGTTGTAGCAGGTGGTGGGCTTGCGCGAGTCGCGGAAGGCGTCGGGGAGTTCGATGACCCGCTGGTGCTGGGGCGCGATCAGGGCGAAGAGGTACTCCTTGGCGGTGAGCCGGAAGACGGGGTCAGTGATCCGGGTGAAGTCCAGGCGCTTGGCGCTGGCGCGGATCGAGCGCGGCAGGTGGGCCAGACCGGACAGGTCCCACAGGTCCTCGTCGAAGTTGGGCCGGTGGGCGCCGTCGGTCACCTCCCAGCCGGCGGCCCGGCAGATGTCCTCGCCCGCGAACACGGACCTATGGGCCCAGTCGGCCGGGATCGGCCCGCTGGTGGTGGTGACGGTCACAGGCTCCAGGAAGAAGACGGCGGTCACTGTGCGGTGGTTCCTTCCTCGGGGCGGAGCGGCAGTTCGGCGTCGGTGTCCTCGACCGCACCGGCGGCCTGGGTCAGGGTGCGTTCGTCGAAGCGGGGCAGGATGTCGTGGTCGAGCCGGTCGGCGTAGGGGCCGAAGACGGCCAGGAACTGCTGGGTGGTCATCCGCCGCGACTGGCGCGCGAAGTACGCCTTCAACCGCAGCAGGTTCGGCGCGTGGCGGGGAAGGAACACCGCCAGCGGGCACATCAGGCACACCCACGGCCGGGCCGGGCAGGGCTTGCCCTTCGGCCCGTGCAGTCCGGCGAGCTGGTTCGCGCACGAGGCGGTGAACACGTCCATCTCCCCGCCCAGCAGCTCGGCCAGGGCAGCCTCGTCCAGGCCGAGCCGCTCGGCCTCCTGCGGCTGGGCAGCCACGAAGTCGGCCGCCTCCTCGTCGTTCAGCAGCACCGGCGGACGAGTACGGCGCAGAAGATCCGCCTGGGCATCCTCGATGATCGACTCCAGCGCGTCCTTCTGGGCCGGCGTCGCACTCGACACGTAGTGGCCGCCCTCCACCCGCGCGGTGTGGTTGGGGTCGATCGTCGTACGACCCGTCCAGCCCCGGCGGGATAGCTGGTTGTGGTAGGTGGTGCGGATGCGCGAGGCGTGCAGCGTCAACGGCTCACCGTCGTCCGTGAGCAGGCCCATCGCATCGAACAGCCGCTTGCGTGCGCGCACCCCGGCGGTCGGCGCCTCCACCGACGACAGCACCGCCATCTGCCCGTCCGGTCCGCCGGGCCGGTTCTTCACGTCCCGGTAGATCCACAGGTGTGCTGCGGTCTCGGCGGGGGCGAACGTGCGCAGCAGTTCGGAGCACTCCAACCACCGCTCCAGCAGCCGGACCCCGCGCGAAGACAGGTTCACCGACTCCGGGCCCCGGCGGTGCTTGATGTAGTTCAGCAGCACGGTGCGGTCCCCGGCCCAGGTCATGTCCTCCAGCCCCAGGTCGCGGATACCGTCCGGCACCACCCCGCTGTAGACGCCGAACAGGTACCGGGCGGCGACCACCGCGTCCACCGGCGGGAACAGGGCGTCGCGCAGTTCGTTGACCACCGCACTGGCCGGCACCAGGGCGTCCAGGGACACCTCCATCACGCCGGCCAGCGCGACACGGCTCAGCGGGCCGTGCTCGCGCATCACCCAGGCCAGGTTCTGCCGGTTGACGCCGCGGCCTGCTCCGTCCGGGCCGTGACCGGCCAGCGTCAGCGCCTGCCGGTGAGCCGATATGAAGGCCCCCACCCGCTCGCGCAGGGCGGCCTCGATCGCCTTCCACTCGGCCTCGCTGTAGGGCTGCCACGGCTTCGAGGCCGGGGCCTTGCGGATCGCGCGGCCCACCAGGTGGGCCCGCAGTTCGGCGTCCACCCGCTCGCCGCACCCCTTCAGCAGCATCCGGCTGTACATGCCCCGCGCCGGCGTCGCCGCCAGCCAGTACTCCAGCATGTGGCCCCTGCGCAGTTCGGCGACGCCGCCCCGGAACCCGGCGTCGGCCAGGGCAGCTGCCATCTTGCGGATCGTCGAGGCGTACTGGATCGCCGTTCCCTTCCGGGAGATGTCGCCCAGCGGATGCGTCAACTGCACCAGCCCGGACGCCAGTTCCGCTGCGAGCACCGGGTTGGCGGTCCCTTCGAGCCGGGCCGTCCACTGCGTGCCGTCGGGGAAGTCGAACTCCACCCGCAGCGGGTCGTGCTCCACCCGGGTCACCATTCGCCGTCCTCCGCATCGAACTCGGCCGCGGCCTCCGCAGCCTCCAAACCGCTCTTGTTGCCGACCTCGGCGTACAGGTCCCGGTAGATCCGCTGAACGTCCAGCCGCATGACGTAGATCTCCGTGGTGGTCACGCTGCTGTGCCCCAACAGGTCGCGCAGCACCATCAGCGGGTCCTGCTTGGTCAGGTAGAGCGCCAGGGCGGCGTTCTCGTCGGTGTCCGCCACCAGGGCCGCGGCCCGCTGGTAGTAGCCCCGGACCAGGCGCTCCAGCGTCGCCATGGCGAAGGTGTGACGCAGAGTGTGCGGTGTCACGGTCGGGAAGCGCGGCTCGAAGTCCCGTCGGATGCGCTCTGAAGTGCGGCGGAATGTCGTCGCCCAGTCGGTGAAAGGAGTTCCGTCGGACTGGAGCGCGATCACGCCGGGTGATCCGTCCTCGGCCACCAGCCGCAGGCGCTCGGCCAGGTTGAGCTTGCGCCAGGACTGGCGCCGGCCGTTGACCCTGCCGCCCTCCCAGTCCGGCTCGCTGACCACCAGCCGTTCGCCGAGCCGCAGTTCAGGCACATAGATCCGGCCGTCGGCGATCGCGGCCCGGTCCAGGTCGATGTACTGCCACATCTCCGCCAGGGCCTCGTAGTCCACCCACGTCGTCCGCGGCTTCTTGCCCTTGGTGATCTGCTCCGACAGTGGAAACGGGACCGGAACACCGATGTCCCGCAGCGGAGTTGGGGGAAGCTCGTAGCGCAGGAGGTGGGTGAACTCCTGGGCGCGCGTGCCGGAGGAGACCACGAGCTTGCCCATCGCCGCATTCCTGCCCAGGTGGTGGCCTCGGAAGGTGTCCGGCTCGCCGTCCGGCTGAAGCCCGGCCAGGGCCTTGAGGAACATGTCCAGGAAGTCCGGCTCCAGGTACTTCAGCGTCACGTGGGGCTTCGCCCGCCGCACCGTCGCCGTGTTGCGCCGGGTCATCTGCACCCCGGACTCGGTGTACCGCCGAGCCATCGCGTAGCTGAACGGCACCACGTCGCAGTGCTGTTCTTCCGCCGCCCACTGGTAGAACCGCGCCACGGTGTTGATGCTCTGGTTCCATGTCGTGCCGTCCCACCGCGCGTCCAGCGGCCCGGAGAAGCGGTACTCCGAGAAGCTGCTGAGCGCGGCCCGGAGCTCCTCCCGGCTCCCGAACGGGTGAACTCCGACCTTGGCCAGGAACTCCAGCCAGCTCTTCAGGGCCTGCGCGTACGTCTTCCACGTATTGGGGGAGGGGGCGCCGCTGATCGGCAACTCCCGGAGCCAGAGGTTCGCCGCGACCGTGGCGCGAGGCCTGCCGACGTCCTCGAACTGGAGGTCGTCGTCGATCAGCACAGGCATTCCCTCAGGAATGAGCGGCCGACCTCCAAGGCCCCAGCGGTCCCAGTCCGCCGAGCTGAAGAAGATCAAGAACATGATTGAGACCCTAGATAGAGACACGTAGAAGTGCAATGGATATATGAAGCGCCGTCAGGGTCATCCCGGAGAGGAGTTCTCGAAAGAGACTCGGTAACTAAGCAGGGATACCCCCCGATGTGTCGATCACCCAGACCAAGTCCAGGCGGGAGAGGTACTGCTCGATGTACTTCTTGCCGAACTCGCGCTTCATGAAGGAGTTGGCCGTGAGTTGCGCGACCGTTCCGCCTGGCCGGGCCAGCTCGGTCATCAACGCGGTGAACGGCAGCGCGAGGCTGTACTTGCCGCTGCACACCTGCGGGTAGGCGCGCCGGATCTGCTCGCGCGTCTGGGGGTCGGGGACCGTGATGTAGGGCGGGTTGCCCACCACCGCGTCGTAGCGGCCCCGGTGGAGCAGCGGCTCGTCGGTGTTGAGCAGGGCATCGGCTGCGGCGACCCGCACGGGCCAGCTCGTGGGCAGGGCCGCGATGGGGCTGCCCAGGATGCCGGCAGTCGTCGCGAGGAGCCGGTAGCGCGTCAGGGCGGCCGCATAGGGGTCGAGGTCGACGCCGTGTACGGCCTGCAGGGCACGTTCCAGGGAGCGTTCGGCCGTGGCCCCGGCGTACGGTGCCCGCCCCCGCGGCCGGTGGGCCCGGACACGGTGGAAGGCGGCCACCAGGATGTGTCCGGTCCCGCAGGCCGGGTCGATCATCCGGACGCGGTCCGCGCCGACGTCGTCGAGCGCCGGCTCGAGGGAGAGGTCGAGCAGCAGTTCCGCGACCCAGGGCGGGGTCTGGCACAGCGCTCTCGACTTCCGGGCATCGGCCGACAGCGCCTGGTAGGCGTCTCCCAGGCGGTACCCGTCGACGCGGTGACCGTCGTCGACGATCGGCGCGGTGCTCCACAGCCGGGCGATCAGCTCCCAGCCGGCCTGACTGATCGGACTCCCCCAGAGGGGGACGGCCTGCGGGTCGGCGAGCGGTTCAAGCGCCGGGTGCGAGGCGGCCAGGGCGCCTAGGACATGCCTGGTGTGATCGGGGCCGGCGCCACCCCGGCGCAGCGAGGCTACGAGGCCGTGCGCGGTGGCGTGCTTGACCAGGGCGACCGCGTGGGCCCAGGAGACGGCGGCTCTGACACCGATCTCGCTGGTGAGATCGGCGACCAGGCGTTCGCAGGCCCGAGGGGAGAGCGTTGCGGCAGAAGACACGGAGTTCCTTTCGCGCGGAGGCGGACTGCGCCCAGGTGGCACGGAGACCGCCTCCGAGGTGTTCAAGTCGTCGTTTCGAGTCAGCCGTTCGCGCGGCGGGCTCTGGGGAGAGGGCTTCTCACGATGCGGTTGCTCTGGTGCTGATCGTGCTGATCCGGGCGGTACGACGGGTGTCGAGACGTCGGCCCACGGGGCCGTTGACGTGCGCCTTGACCTGGACCTTGATCTTGGGACAGGTCCCTCCTGCCTCGACGATGGCCTTGTGATCGCGGGGGTTGGGGCAGCGCCAGCTCCACCGGGCGTCGACGCTCCAGCGCAGCGTCTCGTCAGCCCACCTGCGGTCATGCTCGGCCGCAACGTGCTCGCCGGTGTAGCGGGTCGCGGCCTCACGGATCACGCGGACCTCCCGGAACTTGACGCGAAGCTTGCGGCCCTTGCCGCTCTTCCGCGTCACGGTCTGTTCGTCGTGCTCGAACGCGGGCCGCAGCGACCAGAACGCGAGGAGAAGGCCGATCAGGATGGACGCCGGGGCCGCGCCCCAGTGGGGGTGGTGTCCGTAGCTCTGGATCTTCGTGCTGACCTGAGGGACGGCCAGGACCATGGCGTTGGGGGCGTAGGAGCTGCGGGTCCAATGGGAGGGAAGGAGGGGCGGGGGAAGGGCCTCGTACAGGTCGGCTGTACTGGTGAGCGCGGTCACGGACAGTTGGAGCTGGGCCCCGCTTCCTTCCGACTCCCAGGCCAGCCCGTGGATGGGGAGCTCGGAGGCGGCAGTGATCGGGACGGGGAACAGCACGACGCCGACCGGGGCCGGGGCCTCGTCGGTGCTCTCCAGGAGGTAGCCGTCGGGGCTCGTGACCAGCTCGTGGTCGGCCATGGCCGAGGTGAGGGACGGCGAGGCGACCCAGACCTGGGCCTGGTCGAGGTTCTTGGACATCTGGATGACGTGGTTCAAGTGGAGCTCGACGGCCTGCCGGTCGTCCCCGAGGTCCTCGCCGGTCCGGCTCAGGTGCATGGCCTGGATGAAGTCCAGGGCCACGGGCAGGCCGCGGACGGGCTTGCCGAAGAAGTCGGCGAGGTCGGCGCGCATCTGCTCTGCGGTCTCGGCGCTGTGCTCGATGCTCACGGGCTCACCTGCTCGGAGAGGATCAGCTTGCCGATGCGGGCGGGGTCGAGACCGTGGGTCTCGAACAGGCTGATGAACAGGGAGACGACCAGGTCCGCGGCGGGCTGCTCGCGCAGCGGGAGGGCGCGGTTGCAGTTCGCGCAGTGAAGTTCGACCTCGTCGGTCTGGAGGTCGGTGATCTCCATGTGCGTTGCGCTGGGGTCGTCGGCGTCGACGATGTTGATCCATGCCGTCGCGGCGATCGAGGGAGCGGTTTCACCGCACTCCGGGCAAGGGCCGAACATGATCAGTACCTCCGGGAAGGGCTGGTGGGTGGGGCGGGGGTCGGCGCCCGGCCCTGCCGTGGCCGGGCGCCGTATGAGGGCAAGTCAGTGAGCGGGCAGCGCCGGAAGCTCGGCGACCTGCTGCCCGAGGGCGGTGCGGAACGGGTAGTGGACCGCGCCGGAGACGCCGGTGTCGCCGTCGGTCGGCTTGGGGTTCCCGTTCGCGTCGCGGTACTCGGCGAGTCCGAGGTCAACGAGGGAGCTTGCCGTCTGCCAAGTGACGTTCGGTGCCAGACGGCCGTTCGGACCGACGTGCCGGGTCAGGGCGTACAGCTGCGGTGCGCTCAGGGCTGCCCTGCGGCCCTCCACCGTGATCAGCACCGGCCCCACGGTCTTGGCGAGCGCGTCCTTGACCGAGAGGCGGTAGCCGTCGCCGTCCGGGCGGTAGGCGTATCCGTCGGTCAGCAGCGCGTGGAGGACCTTCTTGCTGATCTTCTCGGGCAGCCGGCCGTTCGAGGTGGCAGAGGCGGCCTTGAGGTGCTTGACGGCCCTCTGCGTGGGGGGCGCGGGGGTGGGGGTGGTCATGGGAGTGGTCTCCGTGGTTTCGGGTCGGGCGGGGCTGTGTAGGCCGTTACAGACCCAGGGCGCTGAACAGGGCAAGAAGGCGGTCCAGTTCGGGCTGAGGGTTTCTCCGGATGGGCCGGATCCGGAGGACGGGGACCGCCAGGTCCACCCCGAGCAGCACGTGCGGCCGGTCCGGGGCTGTCTTGATCCGGTAGTGGGAGGTGTCGATCATCCAGGCGTCGAAGTCGTCGGCGGGACGGCCCGAGCGCGCGGAGTGGCCTTCGTCCGGGACGGCCTCCAGGCAGGGGCAGTTGAGGTCGTCGCACGGGCGTCCTGCCGGGTGCCTGGCCAGCATGGAACTCGCGCGATAGGTCGTGGCGGTTCCGTTGAGCATGGGGCACCGCTGCTTGCTGTAGGCCAGGCACTCCGGGTGGAGCGCGGGTTCGGGCGCGAAGCCGACCCGGACGTCCATCGGCCGGACCGCCAGGCAGAAGCGCTCCTCCAATTGTTCTCCGCAGACCTGGCACAGCCGCTCGGCCAGCGCCTGCTGCGCCCTGACGGCGTCGACGGTGCCGAAGGCGGAGTGTCCGCCGTGCTCGTAGGAGATCCAGGGGACGACGAGGCCGCCCACGAGCTGCCGCTCCCGGCAGCGGATGGGCACCGGTGGTCCCGCGGCCTGGACTGCTCGCCCGCCCAAGGCCGGGCACAGCGGTGAGGCGACGTGTTGCGTGGAGGCTTCGGGAACGGTGCTGGTGGTGCTGGGCATGAGGACTCCTTCACGCTGGCGCGGGGCGGGGCTGTCGAGCAGCGGTGGCACTGCCGAGACGGGCGCATATCTGGTCCGGTGATCGCCGACGACCGTCCGTTGCTGTATCGGTGGCACAACAAGACACTATCCATAGTCATAGACTTAAGCAACTCAAGGTCGTCCGGCAGTGTCGGCGCACGGCGATCGTCGGGATGTCGACGGCGCTCCGTCAGGGCGAAGCCCCCTCGGCCGACCTTCGGAAGGCGCCAGGGTCAGGCCCCAACCGGTTCGGCGCAGCGGTCCGCCTTGGGCCGGCTGCTGAATGCCCCGTGCCCGTGACGCCCAAGGCCCGTCTCCACCTGCGCGGATTCCGGAGTCGGCTGCCTGCGGAACGCTGGCCGCCCGTCAGTTGATCGGCGGTACGCCGCCGCTCGTGATCCGCGCGCCGTGGTCGGTCGTCCAGCATGGGGGCGCCGGGGGACTCTGCATTCGGCCGTCCAGGAAGGTCCGGTGCTGCGGCGAGGTCCGGGAGGCGGGTCGACTGCTGCCGGGCTGGTCGCCGAGCGGCCGAAGAGGCCGCCTCGGGGTGTGAGCTCTGTCGACGCCCGTCAGGAAGCGATGTGGAGGGTGCCGTCGCAGGCCAGGGCCGCCGTGTAGCCGCGATCGGCGAGAAGCGCCGCGCACAGGGACCGCACTCCTCCTTCGGCCCAGAGGCTCGGGCCGCCCGTCACGTGCGATTCCCACCACGACACGGTCACCGTCGCGTCGCTGCCGTCGACCACAACTCCGACGGTCTGCGGATCGCTCCAGTCGGCCATCCGGACATGCTGGGCGAGCAGATCGCGGATGGCTGCGCTGCGCCGCACCGTCGCTTCCTTGCGCTCGCGGGCCACGCCCTTCAGGCGGTGGGCGACCTCCGGGCTGACGGGCCGGAAGACCGTGCTGCCGGAGCCCGCGGAGGTGATCACGATCACCCCCGTGGGCCCGGCGGCGACGCGGGAACTGCCGACGGCAGTGGCGAGCTTGAGGAGCTCGGCGCGGCGGGAGGCCTGCGCCGTGCTGCCGGTGGCGCTCTGGCCGATCGTCAGTCGGAGGTAGTGGTCGTGGCGGACGGCCTCCAGTGCGTGGCGGGCGTCGGCGAGTCGGCGCCCGAGCTCGGCGGCACCCAGGCCCCGGCCCGCCGCGTACGCGTCCAGGCGGCGCAGCACTTCGGTGTCGACGTCGAGCGGGCCCCGGGCCCGGTCGGCCTCCTGCTGTACTGACCGGCGGATCCAGTCGATGGTCTCGCCGAGGTACGGGGCGGTGAAGGGGGCGCTGCGCAGAAGGCTGAGCAGGCTGTTCGAGTCGGCTTCGGACATGACGGGGCTCGGCATGGCGTACTCCCGGGGGTGGCGGCGGAGCGCGGAGGTGATCGGCGGGGCGCGCGCCATCACCGACACCAGAACCATAGCCACACTCATAACGTTAAGCAACTATCCACTCAGGAGGTGCCGCGCGTCGACCAGCTGCCCGGCGCGGATCTCCTCCAGGCCCGTCCAGCGGGCGCACAGCGCCATGACCTCCTCGGACCCGTCCGGCAGCGCCAGCCGGATCGCCTGGTGGGCGAAGGTGCGAGCCAGGTACATGCGTTGCGGCCGCTCCTGAGCCACCAGGGGTGACGATGGCCGGGTGGTGCGGTCCTTGCGGTAGTGCGCGTTCGGGTTCATAAGGAACGGGCAGCCGGCCGCGGAGTGCGTGGCTGCGAAGACCGCGCATGGCACGCACATCGGCGGGTCCATCGCGAGGTGGTGCTCGACCACCTGCGGCCCTCCGATCACCGCCCGGACCAGCGGCAGCGGTTGACCGCACAGGCCGCACAGGTGCTCGGTGATCGCCTGGGCCCGTCGGGGTCCGTCGAGCTCGGTGAAGTCCGGCGTCCCGTCGAGCCCCAGGGCGGTCACGAAGCTGATCGGATAGCCGCGCGCGTCCTTCGGCCGGGCGGCGATCGGAGCCGGCAGTTGAGCCGCGAGTCGGCGCTCGATCGCCGAGCCGGTGTCGGCGCTCATTAGAGGACCATCCCTTCTGCAGCCCTCTTCGGTAGGGTTGTGACCTCTCGGTCCCGGTGGGTGCATGGCCATTGGCGCGAGCCGTTCGACGGCCAGCGTGAGTTATGCCAGCCCCGCCGGGCCGAGGCCGTCTGATCGGCATCAGGGACACGCCCCGCAGAGGGCCGATTAATGAGCTCCCGGCAGACGACCTCACCACCGGGCAGGTGCTCCGTCGAAGTCACAGGAGTACGACCTTCGTGTTCATCGGATGGGACTGGGCGACCGAGACCCACGACGTCACCGTCATGGACAACTCCGGTGCCCGCGTAGACCGCTGGGAACTGGCACACACCGAGCAAGGCATCGAGGCCACTCTCAAGCGCCTTCGCCGGCTCGGGAGCCCGGCCGACCTGCCGGTGGCGATCGAGACCACCCGCGGCCTGGTCGTGGACCGGCTGCTGGCCGCCGGCCACCCGGTCGTGCCGGTGCACCCGAACGCCTTCCACGCGATGCGCCCGCGCTGGGGCGCCTCCAAGGCCAAGACCGACGCCGGGGACAGCCACAAGCTCGCCGACTACCTGCGCACCGACGGCCACCAGCTGCGACGCCTGGTCCCGACCGACCCCAGGACCCTGGAACTGCAGGCCCTGACCCGGCAGCGCGCCGACCACATCGAGATGCGCGTCGCCGCCGTCAACCAACTCGACGCCCAGCTCGACCAGCTGTGGCCAGGCGGCAAGGCGGTCTTCGCCGACCGCGACAGCGACATCGCGCTGGAGTTCCTGGATCGCTACCCGACCCCGCAGGCCGCCGCCAAGCTCACCCCGGCCAAGCTGGAGACGTGGTGCAAGCGGCGCGGCTACTCCGGCAAGCGATCGGGCAAGGTCCTCGTCGAACGGATGCGCTCCGCCCCGACGGCCGCCAGCAGGCTCGGCGAAGCCGCCGTGGCCACGCTGATCCGCGTCCAGGTGCAGCTCGTGCGGGGCATACGGGCCACGATCCGCGAACTCGACAAGGCCATCGGTGACGCGGTCGAAGCGCACCCCTACGCACCGCTGCTGGCCACCATGCCGCGCATCGGGAAGGTCAACCTGGGCCAGATCATCGGCGAGATCGGCCCGATCCTCGAACGGGCCGAGTCCTGCGAGCAGTTCATCTCCGAGGCCGGCGTCGTCCCGGTCACCAGGGCCTCCGGCAAGTCCCGCGCGGTGACGTTCCGCGTCGCCACCAACCGGCGCGCCCGCATCGCCATCACGACCTTCGCGGACAACAGCCGACACGGCAGCGACTGGGCCGCGAAGATCTACACCGACGCCCGGGCCCGCAAGAAGCGGCACCCGCACGCCGTCCGCATCCTCGCCCGTGCCTGGCTGCGGGTGATCTGGGCCTGCTGGCGCGACGGAGTCTGCTACGACCCCGTCACCCACCAGAGCAACAGCAAGATCAAAGCGGCTTCCGAGACGGCTCGGGCGGCATAGGGGTTGACTCAGGAAACTCACGCCTCCTCCCTGCGGTGGGCCTCGACGAAGGCGGCCCACGCGTCGTGTTCCTCACCGGTGAAGATCAGTGCAGGGCCCTGCACGGACAGGCCGAAGCAGGTGTCGCACTCGGGCGGGACGGAGCCGCTGGCGACATCCGCTACGTGCGCGGACAGCCATCGTCCGCAGACGGAGAGGGCGCCGTCAGCGCCGAACGCCCCGACGGCCAGGTGCAGCTCCCCGCCGTCCGCGCTCAGCCCCGGTGCGACCGGCACGAGGCCGGAGCTGGGGGCCGGGGTGGGGGACGGCATACCGCTGCCTGCGGCATTACGCGCTTCCTCGGCGTGAACCTGCAGAGCGCCGCCGAGAAGCCGGAGCGTGTCGTCCACGTGCCACATGCCGAGGTGCAACAGAGCGTCGGCTGCTCCCCGTACGCGGAGCTCAGCCTTGTCAGGCGTGGGGTGCGGAGTGAACCGTTCGCGCTGGGCAAGGAGGAGCAGCAACAGTCGGCCGCCTCCCTGCCCCTGGACGCGGGCGTCCAGGAGGTGGGCCAGGCTGGTGAGGCCGTCCCGGGTGGCGGCCGCGACGGCGGGAGAGTTGCCGAGGTCGTCTCGGCTCAGCAGCCCGCTGTCCAGGAGGGCGGACTGTACGGCGTCGGCGCGGCGTGCGTCGTCCTGGGGCAGGGGGACGGGCAGGGCGTCGATCAGGCGTTGGGCGTCCGCGCGGGAGTCGGCGGTGGTTCGCATCGTTCGGTGGTTCCTCTCGATCGGGGAGGGTGCGGCCCTTCAGGGACCGGGCCGCCAGACAGTTCCGCGGTAGGCGTGGCCGGGGTAGCCGGCCCGCGCCTTCGCCAGGTGGTCCTCGTACGTGCGGGCCCCGCATTTGCACGTCATGGCTCTCTCGTCGTCAGGGGGCGCCTGCGCGCCCGTACGGTGGCGGCCGGCCTACAGCGTGGGGGCGTGATCGGCCAGCCATTCCTTGGCGGTGATCCGGTGGGCGTTCTCGGGGAAAGCCAGGTAGAAGTCCAGCGGCCCCCTGCGGCGGGCGGCCGGATCCCTGTATGGGAACAGGTCGTAGATGAGGGTGTACTCGGCGGAGACGCCGGTCATGCGGCGCTCGCGGAGGCTGTAAGTGCGAGCGATCGTCAGCTCGACGTCCTCGGCCGCCGCGAGTGTCGGACAGACCATCAGCGCGTAAGCCGCGCACCGAGGGTGGACCGGGGGCTCGATGTAGAACGCGGCGTTCGGGCCCCCGATGAACACCAGGCGGCTCGTCACCTTGATCGCCCTTCCGCAGATCCCGCAGAGGCGCTGCGACATCAACGCCCTCTGGCGGGGCGGGCACTGGTCGCCGAACGCGGCCGTTCCACGGCCGGGCTCGCACGGGCATACCACGTGCTCGCCGAGTTCGACGCTGGATCTGACGGTCAACTGCCCGTCACCGGCAGCGGAGTCGTGCCAGGGCGTGTTGCTGGGGACTGGCCGCCCGGCGGTGTTGCGCGGGAGCCGTGCGACGTTCGGCGGCATGGGGAGGGATCGCCAGTGGGCGGTCAAGGTCGTTCCTCCGTCGAAGGGGCGGGCGCCTCCGGGCGCGTGCTGCTGCTCCCCCCGCCCGCGGGGTCGGTGATGACGCTCGCGCTCAGGGCGAGGACCACGGAGTCCACCACCTCTTCGGCCAGTTCGGCCTTCGCCTCGGTGCGGGCGATGCTGTGGTCGGTGTCGCCGTAGTCGGGCTTCGGGGGCTGCGTGTACCAGGCGACGGCGTCAACGGCCGCCAGGACAGCGGCCGCGAGCCGGTCGCGGTTCGCCTCGCGGACGAGCCGGGCAAGGTCGGGGACGGGCATGTCGTACTCCGGTCTGATCTCGGTGCGGCGCAGCTCCGGCCAGCGCCGACGGGCGAGGGCGTATCTGGGAGGAGTCGGCCTGCCGCTCGCGGATCTGCAAGCCGCAGCCTGCTGCGCTGAGTTCCAGGGGCATCCGGGAGCTCTTCGCCCGCCGGACGATTCCGACCATACGCAGACTCATAGCTTTACGCAACTTCCCCAATCCCCTTGACGTGCGCCGTGACGCTATGACAAGTTGTCAATGCGTCGCGGCGGACAACCCCGTGGCCCGCCCGGCCGATACCCGTGCCGCGCCCCCTTCCTTCCCGACTCCGCCCGTGTGCGGTCGTCGTCCCGGCCTCAGCGGCCCCGCAGAAAGAGACCCCCCATGGCTTCCTCCTCCGCCTCCCCCCGCACCTACGCCGACCTCGGCCCGTGGCCCGCTGCCACCGCTCCGACGCCGCTCCTGGACGAGAAGGCCACGGACCGCGCCGCCGGCGTCATCCTGGGCGCGGCGGCGGGCGATGCGCTCGGCGTTCCCTACGAGTTCCAGCCCAGCATGAGCGACAGCCAGTTCCCGGAGATGAAGGGCGGCGGCCCCTTCAACTTCGCCCCCGGCGAGTACAGCGACGACACTCAGATGCACGTGAGCATCGCCGAAGTCGCCGCGACCGGCGCGGATCTGCGCACCCCGGAAGCGCTGGACGCGATCGCCACAAACTTTCTCCGCTGGTACGGCGGCGGCCCGGCCGACGTCGGCAACCAGACGCGCAGCGTCCTGAGCGCCACGGCGCGGGGCAAGGGCCGCTCGCCCTCCGAGGTGATGCTGGCGGTGTCCCGCCGGTATGCGGCCACCCACCCGAACAGCAGCGCCGGGAACGGCTCGCTGATGAGGACCGGTGTCGTCGCGCTCGCCTACCTGGATGACGCAGACGCCATGGCCGAGGCCGCGAAGCTGGTCAGCGAGTTGACCCACGCCGATCCTGACTGTGCCGAGGCGTGCATCCTGTGGTGCTCCGGCATCAGGACCGCTGTCCTGACCGGCACCTTCGAGGGCGTCCGGGAGGGTCTTGAGCTCTTGCCCGAGCCGCGCCGCAGCGTGTGGGCGGCGCGTCTGGACGAGGCCGAGGCCCACCCGCCGCGCCACTTCCAGCGCAACGGCTGGGTGGTGGAAGCCCTCCAGGCCGCGTGGTCCGCCATCGTGCGCACGCCGGTGCCCGAGGACCGGCCGGAGCAGGGCAGCTTCGCCGCACGGCACTTCCAGCTCGCGCTGGAGGCCGCCGTGCGCAGTGGCCGCGATACGGACACCGTCGCCGCCATCGCGGGTGCTCTGCTCGGCGCGCGCTGGGGCAGCTCGGCCATCCCGCTGGCCTGGCAGCGAAAGGTCCACGGCTGGCCGTCCAACACCAGCGCCGACCTTGTCCGTCTCGCTGTGCTGACGGCCCGCACCGGGCAGAACGACCGCGACGGCTGGCCCTCCGCACCCCGGGTCACCACCCCGCTCTCCTCGGGCAAGGCGTTCTCCGTCCAGCACCCCCGCGACCCCGGCCTCTTCCTGGGCAACCTGGCGCTGACCGAGTACACCGGTCCCGCGCCGGTCGACGCGGTCGTCTCCCTGTGCCGCGTCGGATCCGACCCGATCCTGACCGGCGCCGACGTCGAGCACTCCCGGGTGTGGCTCGTCGACAAGTCCGGCGCGAACTCGCACCTCCACTTCACCCTCGACCAGGCCGCCCGCGAGGTCCTGCGGCTCCGGCAGGAGGGCAAGCGCGTACTGCTCCACTGCGTGGCCGGACGCAGCCGCACCCCCGCCATCGCGGCCCTGTACAGCCACCTCGCCGACGGCGTGCCGCCGCTGGACGCGCTGCGAGAGGTCAACCGGGCACTCGGCAACTACTGGACGCTGCCGAACCATCCCGAGATGCTCGACGCGGTCTTCCAGCTGGCCGGTGAGGAGCCCCAGCGGGCTGCCTTCCGCCCGGCTCGGCGGTCGCGGTGGCGCGGGCTGATCCACCGTCGCTGAAACGCGGTGCAGCTGAGCTGCGAAACGGGGTGTGGCCCCCAGGGAAAAATCCCTGGGGGCCACACCCCGTTTCCATGACCCGCAGTCCAGCCGGTCAGCTCTTCTTCCGGTTCGTGCGCCGCGTCCGGCCGGCACGCACCCGTCCCTGCCCCCTGCGCGAGAACACGTGCCCGGTGATCGTCTCCAGGTACCACATGTCCTCGAACACCTCGGGCCGCTTCCGGTCTCCCGGGGTCCGGTCCGGTGGCTCCAGGTGGCCTTGCCGCTTGTAGTTCTGTGCCGTCTTCCGGGGCAGCGGCTTGCCCCGGGTGGCGTTGCCGAGGATCATCGCGTAGCCGCTGATGTCGTAGAGGTCCTTCGGGTTGCCCTCCGGAGGTGGGATGACGACCTTGGGCCCCTTGCCCTTGAACTCCGCCCAGACGTGCGACCGGTGCTCTTCCACCCAGGTGTCGACCTCGTGGGAGCGCCACCGGCCGGGGTCCGCCTCGGCGGGAAAGCCCTCGACCTTGGTCCAGGTGTCCACGGTCGTCTCGGTGACCTTGTACCGCAGCGCCAGGCCGGACTTCCCCAGCAGCTCGTTCTCGTCGGAGGCATCCTCTGCCGCGGACGCGGCGGCGGGCTCCGCCGGCGCGGCCGCAGGGGTGTCCGCCGCGGACGCAACGGTCCGGCCGGGCCAGGACTGCGGCCGGCTGGTCTTGACCCAGGCGTCGACCTGCTCTGCGTCCCACTTCCCATCGGCGAGGGGGGCGGGGAAGTTCAGCAGCCGCACCCAGGCGTCGACCGTCCGCTCGCCCTCGCCGTAGGTCTCCGCGATCCTCGCGCGGGTCAGCCGCGCCGCAGGGGGCTTGCTGGTGCTCATCACTTCACCGTCCTGTCGTGCCGGGTGCCGACGGTGGAGGCCGGCGTGGTGCTTGTCATCAGCGGGCTCCGCCGAGCTTGCCGGGGCGGCGGATGAAGGTGTAGGCGGTCGAGCGGTACCACTTGGGCTCGTCGACGGCCGGCTCCTGCCCGTCGTCCGGCGTCCGGTCGGCCGGCGCCAGCAGCCCGCTGTACAGGTACGTCCGCATCGACGTCACGGTGGTGGCCTTGCCCCGCCCGCGGACCTTCCCGTCGAGCTTGCCGATTTCCTGCAGGGTGAACAGGTCGGTGTCCGCGCCGGCCGGCAGCTTCAGATCGTCCCGCAGTGGCCCCGGAGCCTCGGCATCCATGCGGGGTCCACTCGCGGCTGCTCCCAGCCGACCGGGGCGGCGGATGAAGGTGTAGGCGGTCGAGCGGTACCACTTGCGCTCGTCGACGGCCGGCTCCTGCCCGTCGTCCGGCGTCCGGTCGGCCGGCGCCAGCAGCTTCTGCGACAGGTAGTTCTTCATGGTGCCGACGGTGGTCGCCCTGCCTCGCCCGCGGGCCTCGCCGTCGAGTTCTCCGATCTCCTGCAGGGTGAACAGGTCGGTGTCCGCGCCGGCCGGCAGGTCCAGGTCGAGCAGGTCACCGGCTTCGGCGCGCGGCTTCGGCGCGGCCGGCTGCTGGCCGGCTTCCTCCGTGCGCGCCGTTGTCCGGCGCGTGCGCCGCGGCCGGGTGATGTAGGCGTAGGCGGTCTCGCGGAACCACATCGGCTCGGTGACCGTCGGCTGGCCGCCGTCGTCGGGGATGCGGTCGGCCGGCGGCAGGATCTTCTTGGACAGGTAGGTGCGCAGGGTGGTGACCGGAGTGGCGTCCCGGTTCAGGACTCGGCCCTCGAGCTCGCCGATGCGGCGCAGCGTCAGGAGGTCACGAGGGCCGCCCTTGGGCAGGTCGAACGGGTTCTTCTTACCCTGCTGCGACTGCACCCACGTGCCGAAGTGGTGCTCGCGCAGCCAGGCGTCGACCTCGTCCTCGTCGTAGATCTGCTGTTCTCCCTGGCCGGCCGTGAAGAGGAACTTGGGGAAGCCGTCCTCCTTGGCCCACTTGAAGGCGGACGTCCGATCTACGTTGTAACGCTCCGCCATCCGGTCGAAGTTGGTGTGCTTACGCTCGTAACCTGCGGGAATCATGATCGCTCCATCGGGGCCAGCTGGGCCGGCGGTAGTGCCGGGCCGCCCAAGGGGGGCGACCGGGCTCTGTCTGTGGTCACGGCCGGCGAGTCCGACTGCCGGCCGCTCTTGTGTGCTGGCCGAGTGCCGCAGGGAGCGACCTCGCTAGGGAGATTACCCAAACTCATAGACTTCCGCAATGTGATGGGATGGCGTGTCCCCGTGCGGAACGCCGTGAGGGCGGGCCCAGCTGAGTGCTGGGCCCGCCCCTATCGGTGCCGGGCATCCGGTCACGACGCCAGGCGGTACGCCTTCTCGGTCGCGCGGCGGTTCTTCTTCGCGTCCAGGGCCCGCTGGCGGCTGGAGAACGTGTCCGAGCCCTGGAGTTTGAGCAGATGCGGAATCCGATTGGCTGGAATTCCGACGAGGGGCGAGTCGCTGAGTACCGACAGGAGGTCCGACTCGGTCTGGTCGGAGTATCCGGCGGCGATGAGCGCCTCCACGTCGGGAAAGACGTCGGCGTGCCTCTCGTTCTTGAGGTCGATGAGGTGATCCTCGCGCCCACCGAGACTGTAGCACCAGAGGAAATTGTCCGGGGCGTCGTTCTCGACCAGTCGCCGGAATCGGGAAATCTCCTTGGTGTAGCAATAGAATCGAACGCCCGGAGCTCCCCTCATAATGCGCATCCAAGCCAGCACGTATTCGTCTGAGAAGAAATCTCCAGAATCGTGCAAGCGAACCCATTTTCCCTGGTAGCGGGCATGTGTCAGCTCCTTCGACATGCGGTCCTCCCACTCCTGGGGAGAGTCACGGCACAAGAGAAGATTGCGAATGTGCGCGGCGCGAACATTCTTGAACCTGTAGGCCCCGACTCGCGCATAGCAAAGAGATGCACACGCGCCGGCCTGGCTGCACACGTTGAAATTCTTGCCGTCGGGGAGTTTGATCACGAAAGCCGGTAGCGTCCAGTTGAAAATACCCTCCTTGCGTAGCTGGGAATTCTGCGTGAGGAGCCTTTTCTCGGCGGGCTTCGTCTTTTTCGGAGTGGCAGTTTCCAGCGCGATGGTCATTTCATCGTCTCGCAAAGGTCGGGGGTTGTGGCTCGCTCGCCGGGGCAGAAGGGGTGCGGGGCGGTACAGGCGTGCACGCCGAGCGCGGTGACGCCTCCCTCGGCGCGGGCCAGGACGGCGAAGGCCTTGGCCAGGGCGGTCCGGGACGAACCCTGGTGCCGGCCTCCGAACTGGAGGTCGTCGCCGTGGGAGGCGATCTGCTCCAGGGCGTCGGAGCGGGCTCGGTCGATCTCCTCGGCGGTTGCGTTCCGCTGCTCGGAGATGAACATCGGGACCATGAACAGCAGCCAGTCGGCTAGCCGTTCGCGGAACCCGTCGTCCGACGGTGCGACGGTGCGGGCCTTGGGGTCGAGAAGCACGAGGCCGAAGGGGCCGTGGGAGTCAGCGGTCATCGCGGACTCCCACGTCGCCGCCGTGGTTCGACGGCTCGATGCCGAGCACGTCGACCAGCACGACATCGGTGACCCGGTCCAGCGTGGTGTCGGTGCACGCGGCGGAGAGGACGCCCGGCTGGAGGTCTTCGATGTAGCGGCGGATCGCCGCGGGGTCGGTGCTCGAACCCTCGGGGAGGGCGAGGGTAAGGGTGAGGTCGTAGAGGGCGGTCCGGGCCGCCTTCGCGTGCACGACGACGATGGCAGGGGTAGAGGGGGTCACTGCTGCTCTCGCTTCTTGTGGAGGCGGGTGTCGTCGGCCCGTGGCCGCGACGTGGCAGGGGCGGCGTTCGCGGTCCGGTCGGGTTCCGCACCAGATGGGATTCGCCGGCGTAGGGGGCGCGACGCGCCGTTCATGCAGGGTGCCCCCGACTCGAAGAGCCGGGGGCACCTGGGACGTACTGGGGCGCCGGGGCGGCGCTGGGGCGAGTCGGTCAGTCGCCGCGCACCGGGCAGTGGGCGCGGTGGACGGGCGAGGAGCGGAACTGCGGGGCCTCACGCTGGTCCCGGGAGTCCATGAGGAAGTCGCCGAAGTCCGCCAGGGAGTCGATCGTGACGGAGGGGACCGGGGAGAGGCAGGCGTAGCACGGCGCGATCACGCTGAAGGCCAGCCGGGCGGTCCCGGCTTCGTAGGCGGCGATGAAGAAGTAGCGCCGTCGGCCGTGCGAGAGCTGGACGCGGGCCGCGCGGTAGTGCTGCGCGCCGGGGAACAGCGGGTGGTTGGCGTCCTCGTACACGCTCAGCCGGATGCTGTCGCTCAGCCCGAGCCGGTGGCGGAGCAGTGCGGCTACGCCGTCCAGCTCGGAGTCCGAGTCCAGGATCGTGGGCTCCGAGCCGGACGGGATGCCGCTTTCCGAGCCGGTCGCGCGGGCGGTGGCGGCCAGGAGGGCGGCGTCTTCTATCGCGTCCAGATCGGGGCTGATGGTTCCGGGCATGTCGTCTCCTCGACGGGGATCACGGAAGGGGGTGGCGAGGCCCGGACCGGCCGGGAGGGGGTGGCCTGGTCCGGGCCTCGTGGCCCCGCCGCCCGGGGGGAGTGGCGGAGGGGCGAGCCGCACAAGGCGGCTCCTACGGAATGGTCTTCGCTGTGAGGCGTTCTCCCGTCCTCACAACAATGACTCTACACACACTCATTGACTTAAGCAATATCTGGCTGCGTTTTCCGGTGGCCTCCCTGGTGTCGGGTCCGCACGCCAGTAGTCGGGACGCGCTCGGTGGCCTCCGAGGGCCGGAGGTCACCGAGCGCTGGGTTGCCGCGCCGGCTACGCGGCGAGCGAGCCGACCCGGTCCAAGATCTCCTGCGCACAGGCGAACGCTTCTTGCTTGTGCCCGTAGGAGGGAACCCGCAAATGCATGCACTCGTGGGCGAGCGCCCGGTCGGCGTCCCCCCTCGTCGGCACCATGTTCAGGTTCATCACCATCAGCGGCGTCTCCAGGCGTGCGCTGGGCTCTCCCCGGTAGACCTGGGCGACGTAGTGGGGGTGGAAGGTCAGGCCGGTGACCTCGGCGTACCAGGCGGTGTCGAAGGTGAGGGCGAACGGCCGCTCCGCCGCCTGGCGGAACAGCTCGGCGCGCCCCCGGAGCCAACGCGTGTCCGCCGGCAGGTGGGCCTCGCCAGCAGGGAGCCGGCTGAGCAGGGCCTCGTGCCGGGCGACGGTCAGCGGGTGCCCACGGTGGTAGGTCATCGGGCCTCACCACCCTCGCCGGCCGCCAGGCGCTGCGCCAGGTGGAGCAGGTCCTCGGGGGCCATCCCGAAGTGGCCCGCCAGGCCCTCCAGGAGAGCGCCCTCCAGGACGAGAGGCGCCGGCCGAGACGCTTGCCCGGCCACCGAGGCGGCGTGGGCGGCCTCCACGACGTCGCGTTCCACCCCGAAGAGCGCGGCGAGACCCTCGGCCGCCTGCGGCGCCAGAGTCTTGGTGCGTCCCTGCTCGAGCATCGCGTACGTGCTGCGCTTGTGCCCCGCGGCCGCGGCCGCCTCCGGCTGGCTGGCGCCCGAGCGCTCGCGCAGCTCCCGCAGTGTCACGACGGTCGGCCGGCACAGGTCGGTGACCTGGCACTCGAGGGCTGCGGCCAGGCGTGAGAGCGTGCCCGGATCCGGCAGGCGCTCCTCGGCCTCGTACTGGTTCAGGACTGTCACGGTGACGGCGGCCTTGGAGGCCAGCTCGCTCGGGGTCCATGCCCGCCGGCCTCGGGCCTGCGCCAGGCGCTGGCCGTCGAAACTGCTGACGCCGCGTCGTGTGGTCCGCATGCCGGTACCTCCTCCGTTCCTTCGGCGCCGGCCCGGGCGCCGGCGGAGCGCCGCCGGCGAGCTGCCGGCGGCGACACCATCATGCCAAGACGCTCCGGGCCGACCGGATGCCGTGGCCGCGGTCACGAGAACTGCCCGTGCCACGAGTCGGAGTCCAGGGCGTCGAGCTGTGCTTCCTCCTCGCGGGTGAGCCGGTCGGTGAAGCGGTCCCAGCGCTGCAGCTCGGCCAGGAGGTCGCCTTCGGCCGGCTGCACGATCGCGGTCTCACCGGACCGCAGGAGCAGGACGACGTCACCGTTCTCCTCCAGCCGGGCCTGCGTCCAGCTCAGCCCCCGGCGCCGGGTCGCACTGAGGTTGAACAGGTAGCCGAGTTCCGCGGACTCCGCTCCGCCGACCAGCGGCCGTATCCATATCAACTGCGGGTCGTCCTCGTCGACGCGGTGGTGACGGGCGAGGGCCTGCAGGAACACCTCGGTGCCCTCGTCGTCGAACACCCTCAGCTGGGCGCCGGCATCGACGGGATCCCCGCTGCTGCTGTGACGGCCGGCGATGAGGTCAGCGAGCCGGGTCTGCCAGGTAGTGCTCATGCGGACATTCTCCTTGTGGACGGCTGGGCCGGTGGCCTCAGTGGTTGCTCTTGACGACGTCCTCGACGGGCTTGCCGCCGAGGTGGGTGATGCCGCGGGCCTTGAACGACTCCAGCAGCGCCGTGCGCTGGTGCGCGTAGTGGCAGACGATCCGGCTGGGCGCTTCCGCACCGAGCAGGTCGATGCCGTCGCGGAACATGATCTCGTTGTTGGACGCGTCGTGCGTGGCGATCTTCAGAGGGTCCCGGGTCAGGCCCGAAGCCTTCTTCTTGTCCGGGCTGACCCCGTACTTGTCGCCGTTGTAGGCGTAGTAGTCGGACCGGCGCATCAGGACGGAGGGGTCGTCCCAGATCAACTGGCCGCCGTAACCCGACGCCGGGGTGTTCGAGACGCGGAGGAAGACGGAGTTCGCTCCGCCGGTGTACTTGTCCTGCTGCTCGGACATGCCGAGGTTGCCGCCGATGCCCATGACCGCGCGTTTCTCCGTGGAGGCCAGCACCCCGGTGCCGAACAGGGCGACCATGTCGCCCTTGCCGATGCTGTGCGTCAGTGACCGGCCCTTGTACGCCTCCTTGATCTGCGCGGTCTTGCCCGTGACGTCGAACCGGGACCACGTCAGCCAGCCGCCGGACGTCGCCGGCACAGGGTCGTACCCGGCGCTGGCCGCCAGCGCGTCCCCGCTGTCGAAGCCGGTCGCCTTGGCGACGGCCTCGCGGAGCACCTTCACCTTCTTCGGCAGGACCTTCTGCGCGGCTTCCAGCTGGATGCGTTTGACCTGGTAGTGGAGCTCGTCCTCGCCCAGACCGATCAGCGACTCGGCGCGCTGGTGCACGATCTCCTGGACCTGCAGGTCCTCCAGCCCCTTGGCCTCCTCGAAGGCCGCCTTCATCCCGGGAGCGTTCCCCAGGCTCTGCGCGGTCACATTGTTGGACAGGTAGGTCCATTCGCCTTCGGCGGCCGTCATCGGGGCGTTGACCAGGTGCAGCTGCTCCAGCCGGTCGACGAGCTGCTTGCCGTGGCCGGCGCCGACCGGGGCGTGGACCTCGAGCTGGCCGCGCATCGAGAACTCGGTGCTCGTCGGGTCGTTGGCCGCGTACGGCCGGTACACCGCGCTCCAGCCGTCGCCCAGGTCGATCGCGTACTCCTTCCCGTTCGCCTTGCTGCGGCTCTTCCCGTCCCAGGACGACTCACCGCTCTGCTCGTCGAGCGAGGCCTTGATGCGGCTGGCGTCGCGCAGCTGCGCGGTGAGCGTTCCCGGCTCCGGGTCGTCCGCCGGCGCCGGTATCTGCTTGGTCACCATCTTGGTGACCGGCAGCTCGTGCGGATCGAAGTGCGCCATCGGCGCACCGCCGTTCTGGATCTTCTCGCCGACGGTGTTGACCTGGTCCAGGTAGTGCTGGGCCATGGCCTTCTCGTCGTCCGTCAGGTCCGGCGAGGCAAGGACCGCGTTCACCGCGTCCAATGCCTTCTGATGCTTCTGGATCGACGCCTCGGACATCGGTCCGCCGCCCTTGAGCTTGTGCTGCACCGAGGTCGTCGCCGCGGTCACCAGCTCGGCGAGCTTCGCCTTCTTGTCCAGCGCCAGCCGCTCCTTGGTCTCCTCCTCTACCTGGACGTCGACCATCTTGGTCCCCGACACGCTCAGCGCATCGAGCAGCTTGCCCTCGGCCTCCTCACTGACGTGCGCGAGCAGCACCTCGCGGGGGCCGTCGGGGGAGAGGTAAGAGGCCAGCACAGCCTGCGAGTTGAGGAAATCTTCGCCTCCGACCAGGATCGGCGTGCCAAGGGCCGCGCCGGCCACCGGAGCGTCCGGAACGGGCGTCAGCGGCGGATCGACGTCCTCCGGCTCCTCCTCCGGCTCGTCCTCGGCCTCCTCCTCGAACGCGAGGCCTGCTCCGGCCGCGCCTTCGGCGTCCTCTTCGGCGGCGGGAGCGAGGGCAGTGCCCTCTTCCTCGGCCGGCTCGGGAAGCGCCTCGTGCTCACCGGCCTCGTCCGCGGGGCCGCCCGCGGCCTCCGGCTGCTCCTCGGGCTCCGCTGCCGGCCCCATCTCACCGCCCGCCTGCCCGCCGAGCACGGGCTCACCGTCGGTGGTCCACACACCGCCCTGCTCGGTGAGCGGCACCTCGCCGGTGAAGTCGGGCATCAGCATCGACGCCAGCAGCGCCGGGTCGATCTCGCTCACCGGCTCAGGACCGGCTGCCGCCAGATTCGGCGGCGCCGGGGGCGCCTCGGTCGAAACAGTCGGGGAGACGGCGTAGGACTCGTGGCTGCTCTTCGAATTGGTGCCCATCACTCAGCTCCGTGCTTCAGCGACGCCGCCTGCGGCATCTTCAGGTCCTTGACGAAGAACTCCGCGAACGCCTTGCGGAGGTTCTGCTTGCGCTCGACGGCGTGGTCGAGGAACGCCTCGGCGATCTGCTCGGTACTGACCTTCGCGGCCGAGATGCCGTGCTTCTTGGCGGCCTGCTTGCGCATCGCGGGCACCCAGTGCACGCCGCTGCCGGCCTTCGCGCCCTCGTACGCGGTGGAGTGCAGCATGGAGCGCCACTGGCTGTCCGGGATCGCCTCGAAATTTTTGATCACCGGCTGCACGACGGCGTGGTTCACCTTGACGCCGTCGGCCAGGCCGCCGCTGAGCGCTGCGGAGTAGAGCTTCTGGTGGACCGGGTCGTACGACCCGCCGCCGGAGGGGGCGTAGCCGAGGGAGAGCTTGTCGCTGCCCCAGTGCTTGAACGCCTGCCCTCGGTCGATCTGCACCAGGCCGCCTGAGGCGGTCCGCAGCACGTTGGCCTGGTGGCCGTCGTGGTCGCCGATGATCCATGAGCCAACGTGGGAGCGCACGATCGAGTCGACGTCCGACTGCGACCACTTGTGCGGGTCGGAGGCGAAGTGGGTGGCGCCCTTGAGCATCGGCTGGACACTGCCGAGCTTGCCGTCGACTTCCTTGACGTACACCGGGACGGCGGGAACGCCTCCCGCCGAGAGGGCGTGGGAGGCGGCCGCCTCCGAGTGGGCGATCACTCCGCCGTTGTGGTCGGCCTTGAACAGCCAGGGGCTGCCGTCCGGCGCGGAGTGGAGGGTCTTGCTGTAGGTGCCGCCGAGGTTGGCGGGCGTCCCGGCGCCGAAACTCCACGAGCCGACGACATCCGAGTCGATCCGGGCCGGCACGTCCTGAGCGGTGGCCTTGACCTGCTGGAGGCCGGCGATCAGCGCCTGGACCTTGCCGTTGAACGATCCCGGAGCGGCCGGCTTCTTCGGGGCCTTCGGGATCGGCTTCGTCGGTCCCGCCGTGGCGGCCTGGGCCAGCTTCTGCGCCTGCACGGGGCTGGCGCCCATTTTGATCGCGGCCTCGACCTTGCTCTCCTGGGTCAGACCACCAGTGCCCACGGGTCCCGCAGGCGGGGCGGACGTGGTGCCCGTGGTGCTCGCGAGCTTGCTCTTGAGGGCGTTGACCGCCTCGTCGGAGGCGAGCGGGGCCGCGGCCTTGGCGGCCGCGGCCGCCTGCTTCTTGGCCTCCACCGCCTGGACCTTCGCGTTGATCGCGTCCTTGTCCAGCGCGGGGTTGAAGCTGGCGGCGATGTAGCCCTGGAGCTGGGCACGGTTGGCCTTGCCCGGGTCCGGCATCCCCAGTTCGCCGGCGACCGCGCGCAGATCACCGACCTTCTGGTTCTTCGCCCAGGCGTTGAACTCGGTGGTCAGCGCCTTCGGGTCGACCTGGTGGGTGTTGAGGAGTGCGGGGTTGGCGAAGCCGATGTCGACGGGAGACTGCAGGGTCTCATGGATCCACCCCTGCGCCTCCTGCTGCAGCGTGTGCAGCTCGCCGGTGCTCTTCGCCCAGGAGGCGACCTGGGCTGCGGCCTCGGGACTCCCGGCCAGGTCAGGCAGGGTCAGCTCGGTGTGGATGTCCTGCTTGCCGCCCTGATGGACATCCAGGGCGTTGTCGAGCGCCTTGAGCTGGTCCTTCCGCGCCTGAGCGGTCGCCTTGAGCGCCTCCTTCTCAGCCTCGGGCGTCCCGGTGCGCAGCAGCCCGACGAGCTCGACCGGCTTGAGGTGCTGAGCTTCGGTCAGGGACATCTCCCCCGAAGCCACAGCCTCCTGAACCAGCGGCATCACGGTCGACTGGTTGATCTTGGCAACCGCAAGGGGGTCGCCGGTCCACACCTGGATCTGGTTCTTCTGCGTCTCCAGGTCGGGGGTGTCGGGCGAGTGAGCGGTCAGGACCTGCTTCTCCGCGTCGAGGAGGTTCTTCAGCTTGTCGCTGTCCAGCACGCCCTTGGCGTGGGCCGCCTCGTGGCTCGCCTGGGTCCACGTGTCCACCGCGGCGTTGAACTGGTCCGGCGTCGCGGCCCACGTTCCGGCCGGCGCGTCGGGGGCGCCGCTGGTGCCCTCGATCTGCTGGAGGTCGGCCAGGGTCATCCCGCCGACCGTCTGTCCGGCCGCGAGCTGCTCGTACCGCTTCTGCGCGGCGGCCTGGATCTTCTGCTTGGAGGGGATGTCGTCGTTGTAGTAGGGGTCGAGCCAGTGGACGAGGGGGTGCTGGCTCTTCCCGGACAGGCCGACCAGGGCAGGGTGCTCGAAGCCCTTGGCGGCGGCGATCTGCTGCAGCTCTTCCGGGTCGAGCCCGGTGAGGTAGGCCAGGGACTGCGCGCGCAGGGCGTCGAGCTGCGCCTTGACTTCCTCCTCGGAGGCGCCCTCCTCCTTCAGCTGCTCGATGGCCTCCCGAGCGGCCTTGATCTGGTCGGCGAAGATTTCGTACCGCTCGACCGGGTCGTCGGGCAGCTCCGGGTAGTTGCCGGTCGCCACGCCGTTGCCGACGGCGAGGGCGTCCAGGTTGTCCATGGCCACCATCAGGTCGGTCGTCGCCTTGACGAGACCGTCGCTGAGCTCGGGCTCCGTCGGTGCGGCGGCCAGGTCGACGCCCTCGACTCCCTCTGCCGTCTCCGGAGCGCCGGCCGGCGCGATGGCGTAGGAGGAGTGGGAGCTCTTGGAGTTGGTGCCCATCACGCACCGGTCCGCGGAGGCAGTGCGGGGATGACCTCGCCGAGGAGCTCGTCTAGGAGGAGATCAGCGGCGTGCCGCAGGTCCAGGGCACCCTCGGGCAGGTCGGCCGGCGCGATCTGGCACGCGCCCGCCTCGGTCTCCCACCGGGCGATCCGCTCGGGCGAGACTCCCTCGGCCAGGCGCTCGCGCCAGGGGTTGGCCTCGTCGTAGACCAGGGGCACCCAGACGACGTGCTGCGCCGGCTCGGCGTCTTCGGCGGTGTCCAGCGCGAGGACGGCGACGGGGTCGACGGGCATCCCCAGGGCGGGGTGCCAGACCATCAGGATCCACAGCTTCCAGGTGGTCTCGGCGTCGGGTGCAGTGCTCATCGGCTGTGGCGCGGGGGGTGTCGGCATGGCGGAAGCCCTCCTTTTTCGGGTTCGACGGATAGAGGTGTCGAACCCGGCCTCCGTGTGACCGAGACCCGGGGAGAAATCTCCGCCCGTCGCAGGAAGCGCGACCGCCCGCCAATCAGGTCGGTCAGCGGGCGGTTCCGGGAGCGGGCGGGGCGCGGTCGATCACACGCCGGCCACCGCCCTGTGCCGACCGGTGGCCTTCGAGGCGGCGTTCGGCCGAGCAGCGGGGGAGGCCAGGCCATGCAGCCGGGCCCGGTACAACAGGGCGATGGTCATGCCGTCGGTGATCTGGCCGTCGCGGACCATCCCTTCCGCCTCCTCGAACGTCACGGTGAGTGCCGTGCGGATGCCTTCGGAGGTGGCGAGTGCACCGACCGAAGCGATCAGCGCGGCGAAGAGGCGGACCTCGTCGCCCAGAGCGCCGGTGTCGGGGTGTATCCGGCCGAGGGCCAGCAACTCGGGGGCGTGCGCTCCGATCTCTTCTCCCAGTTCCTTGGCTGCGGTGTCGGCCGAGGCCAGGCCCGCTGCGCCGAACCCGCGGGGAGCTTCCAGATGCCAGGACCGGGTGGCGTGGCGGAAGTGCTCGACGAGTACGAGCTTCCCGTCGGGGAGTATCGGGAGGACGGCGGCGCCGGGCTGAGGGGAGGCGCTCATCGTGCGCAGGTAGGTGCCGGGCTTGCCGTCGGGGAAGGTCACGGCGTCGCAGAGCACGATCCGCCTGGTGTCCTGGTAGATGACGCCTCCGGCGCGGGCAACCGCGTCGGGGGAGGTCTCGATGTCGATTCCGCCGGGCGTGTTCTCGAACCATTCGGGCCGGGCGGCCCTGAGAGCGTCGTACTTGTTCATCGTCGGTGTCCCTTCGGGTGGAGGCGCTGGTGGCCGGGCGTACAGGTCCGCTCGCGGCCGGCGAGTGGTGGCGGGTGTCCGAACGAGGGCGGGTGCTGGAGGCCCTGGTGCGGGGTCGGCAGATAGAGGTGCCGGGCGGGGCCTTCGTGTGACAGCCGCTCATCGGGGCGGCAGGAGCGAGGCCATGAACTGGACCGTGGAGGCGAAGGCGTCGCCGGGCCGGGCGTGGACGTCCTCGCGGCCGTTCGCGGTCATGATCGCGCCGTGCAGCGCGTACTGGTGGGGATTCTGGCTGACCAGGGTCAGGCGGTTGCCGAAGAGCGCGACCACCTGGGCGATCCTGTCGATCCGCGACAGGCCGGTGAGGATGATCGGCATGTCGGGCGGCAGGTTCTCTGCCAGCCAGTAGAGACCAGGCAGCGCCCATGTGTCCCAATTCGAGTTCTCCCTGACGGTCTGCAGGTTGACGGCGATCGCCGGCGGCGGCGCGTCCTCGATCCAGGAGATGTAACGCTCCAGGTCCTCCAAGCGGAACCAGTAGATGTTCGGGACGGTGGGCACACCGGCCTCGGTGAGCTCCTGGGCGATCAGAAGGCACCGGCGCATGTTGAGCAGGTGTTCGGTCCGCGGCCAGTTGCCGTAGATCGAGTAGTTCGGGGCGAGCACCAGGTCCCAGCCCTGGGCGGCGATCTCTTCGACCAGGCCGTCCCGCTTGCGGTATGTCCAGAGCGCTTCGACCAGCGGGTCCTCTCCGTAGCCGACGAGGACAGCCTTCTGGTCCTCGCGCAGGGCGAGGACCTCGCGGGCCTGCTTGCCGGCGAAGCGGGGGTAGATCGAGTGCGTGTCCGGGGAGAAGACCCGGCGCAGGCCAACTCCGTACGCGGGCCAGCGCAGGCTGGCGTCCAGCTGGGTGACGGCCGAGCCGTCGGTCATCGGGATGAAGGCCGGAAGCTCGGGCAGGGTGCCGTCGATGGTGATGTCGTCGAAGGTGAGCGTTCCGCCCACATCGCCCATCCACTGCGCGATGTCCGTGCGTGATCCGCAGCGGATCGGGCAGCCACCGCACGCACCGGCGGGCGAGCCGGCCTCGGTTTGGGAGCAGCCACAGTACGAGCAGTCCGAGTTGCTGCCCGAGCAGAGCGGCTCGACGGTTGCCGGGCCGCCCCGGCCGTCCGGGCCGGCCCAGAACGCGCAGGAACGGCAGTCGCAGCCGCGGCCGGGCAGGGGCAGCGGCTGGCCGACCCGGGGCATCTGAAGGGAAACGGTGGTCATGCGGCGGTCTCGCTCTCTTGGATCGGGGTGGGGTTAGCCGCGTTGGCCAGGTGCTGCTCGAGCTCACGGAGGGCCAGGCGTAGTGATCCGCGGTCGTACCGGGGGACTTCACGTCCCGCACGGACCTCGGCAAGCAGGCCGCGGAGTCCGTCGAGGGCGCTGCGGACCACCTGGGAGTCCGCGGCAGGAGCTGGCGGGGGAACCGGTGGCGTGTCCTGCGCGGGGGGAGCGGGAACGGCGGCGACGGGTGGACGCTCGACCTGGCCGGGCTCCGTGGCCTCCTGGCTTTCCGGCTGGCCCTCGTCCGCTGTGTCAGTCTCCGCGTCAGCGGGGCTGAGCGGCTCCGGGACCCGGGTGAGCGCGCGGCGGCGGCCGGCGTTGGCCCGCTCCAGGCGTTCCTCCGCGGCCTCGATCACTTCCTCGGGCTCGAGCTCCGGTGCCGTCAGGCCGATGTCGACGGCACTGGGCAGCAAGTGCAGTCGGCTGCTGCCCTTCAGCGCCGCCCAGATGTCCGCCGCCGCGGCCTCGCGCCCGCGGCGCAGCGCCGCGAACTTGATCCTGGTGTTGAGACGGACGGCCTCCTCGTCCATCTCCTCAGTCAGTTCCCGGGGCAACTCTCGGAAAGCGCGCACGAGTTCGGTGGCCTTGCGCTCGGTGAGCTGGAGGCCGAGGCGGCTGAGGACCTCGGTCCAGGGTGCCGCGCAGCTCTGGTCCGTGCCACGGATCTTCTCCAGGGCCTTGAAGCGCTCGACGCTGTCGGTGATGGCGTAGACGTTGCCCGGGACAGGCTTGCCGGCCCGCAGCAGCTTCCCGACCAGCACGGCGCACCGCTGGTACATCAGGGCAGCGGCCTGCTCGCCCGGGCGCAGCGGCTCGCGGGCGAAATTTTCCACAAACCTCCACATATGCCGCTCTTCATCGCTGAGCGGGCCCGGGCACACGACGGCGGCCAGCGCCGCGAAGTGCGGGTTGTCCGGCAGGTTCTGGGCACCCCAGCGCATGGCCCGCAGGCGGCGCTCGCCGGTGACCAAGCGGATGGTCGGGGCGCGGCCGACGACGGTGATCTCCTCCGCGAGGACCGGTTCGAGCATGCCCACGACCGACATCGACGAGATGAGGTCGGACAGCTCCTCCGGGGCGGTCACGTCGCCGGGCTTGCGCCCCTGGGGTTCGGTGAACGGGCTGCCCGGTCCGCGCATCGGCAGCATCTCGAAGCGGCGCTGCCTCAGCTTGGCGCTGCGGTGCAGGATCTCGGTCAGCTGGATCATGCTGCCGCCCTCGGGCGGAGCGTCTTCCACCGTGGCGATGGTCATGAGCTGGTTTCCTTCGTGCGGTGGCCGGCGCGGCCGTGCGGGCCGCGACGGCTCACTGAGCGGTCTTGAGGTACAGGTCGGTCAGCGGAGGCCGCTGCTCGGGGGTGCCGCGCAGGAGCGGCGTGAAGATCGGCTCGAATGGGCCGTGCTCCTGCAAGAGCTGCAGCGTGGTCACGCCGATCGACAGCCGGCCGGCCAGACGCGAGAGCCGCGGATCCGCCCGGGTCAGGGTGTAGAGGTCTTCGGTCCGCGCGGCGAGCCGGGAGGCGAGCGTGGGTGAGGGTCTACCGTCCAGGACCACCAGGAGCCGGGGAAAGACGGGGTAGGTGTACTGCCACGCCGGCCTGGTCGAAGCCGCCGACCGGCGGGCCCGGTCGGGGTGCTGCGGCACGTACTCGTGCATCCGGCCATACGCCGCGATCTTGGCCGCCAGCCGGGCGGCCGTCATCGTGGCCCGGTCCAGCTCCAGGAACAGCGTCATCATCGCCCGCTGCCCCCGGCGCACATGTACGTAGCTCAACACGGCGTCGCTGATGACGTGGTCGTCCTCGAAGCGGCGCTGCCCGTCCCGGATCCGGTGGGCGACCTCCGGTGTCCAGTCCAGCGGGCCGCACTCATGCCCCAGCCGGGCCGCGTGCCGCGCAAAGGCGATGCCCGTCTCGTTGACCGCCAGGGTGTGCAACTGCCGGGCACCGGCGACCGCCTCCGGCGTGATCCGGTAGGGCCGCGGGTGGAGCTCCCCGCCGTCCTCCACGGACTGCGCGCCCTCCTCGGTCAGAAACCACAAGTACGGCGGCTTGGTCGGACGCCGCGTCTTGCGCTCCCCCTGCCCGGCCGCCTGGGGCTGGTGACTGGCCCAGATGCGCTGGACCAGGCCGGCCGCCAGGAGGCCGCGCAGCTGACGGCGCAGGTAGGTGGCGCTCGCCGCCGGCAGCAGCAGCCGCTGCAGCTGATCGGTGGACATCACCCGGTGCTGGTACAGCACATGGAGCACCCGGGTGCCGACGGAGTGGAAGCTCGCGCGCTGCTCCGCGCCCGGAGCAGGAGCATCGGTGATCATGGTCATACGACCACCGAGCCGCCGGCCGGTCCGTCGTCCTCGTCGTACGGCGGCTCCTCCTCGTCGTACGGCGGTTCCTCGTCATGGGAGCCGCTGATCACGGTGCCCGGGTCCTTGCTGATCCGAACCCGTCCACCCTCCGGCGTCTCCTCGGCCTGGGCAGGGGTCCCGTTGTCGGCGACGCCCTCCTGGTCGCGGGGCATCTCGTCGTCATCGTCCGGCTGCACCTCGATCGAGGCGAGCGCACGCTTGATGCGGTTGTCGAGCCTGCGGAGGTCGTCGAGGATGTCCCGGACCGGGCGCCGGTGCAGGTTCTGGTCGACGGACGCCGACAGCTTCGGCAGATCGTCGGGACGGTGGTAGTCCTCGTACAGCTCCTCGACGCTGGCGCCCCGCACCCGGAACGGGTCGGTGCGGCCGTCGGCGAGGGTCACCGACATCACGTAGTTGTACGGCCGCAGCGAGGTGATGGTGTCCGGGTCGACCTTCTTGCCCCAGCGGCGGGTCACCAGCAGCGCCTCGTCGATATCACTGGCGGTCGTGGAGAGCACCGACAGGTTCTGGAGCAACCCTTGCCTGGTCGTCGGGGTCAGACGCTGCGCCATCTGCGTCATCGCCAGCAACTTGACCCGGAACTTCCTCAACTGCTCCGCGATCGCTGCCAACGTGCCCTTCGAGGCGCCGTCGACGGCGGTCAATTCGTCGATGAAGCAGTAGAAGTCCTTCCGATCAGCCACGGGTATGTCCCGGCGGGAAAGGCCGGCCCGGAACAGGTCGTAGATCAACAAGCACGACACGATCCTGTCCGTGTCGCCCGTACCGGACGGGCAGATGAAGACCACCTTGCCCTCGTCCATGGCGGTACGGATGTCGTACGTGGACAGCGACGAACCGAGGAACGCCTTCACGGCGTTGCTGCTGTCGAGGCGCTCGATGATGTTGGTAACGACCGGCGTCGCCTCGCCCGGGTACTTCTTGTAGGTCTTCTCCCAGAAGTCCCTCAGGTTCTTCGACAGGTAGGGGACGACCGTATCCCGCCACTCCTCGTCCGTGAGGATCGTGCGGATCTGGAAGATCGTGGGTGCGAGTTCGGGCTTGCCGGCCTTCGCGAGCAGCAGGGACAGCTCCACGAGCGACTCGACAGACCGCGTGAGGATCGTCTTGGCACGGCCTGCCGAGTCGCTCCAGTTCAGCGCGCTGGAGAAGCCGGTGACCACGTACTGGACGATGTCGGGGATGTCCTCCTCTTTTCGGTTCTGCATCGACAGCGGGTTCCAGGACGCGACCATGGCGTTCATGTCGGGCGAGGTCAGGTCGATCTCCCAGATCCGCGGCGCGAGTTCGCGGTGCGCGAGGTACGGTCGAGCCCGCTGCCAGCCGTCCCCATGCGGATCCAGGAACAAAATGCCGTGCCCGTTGTGGGCCAACGCGATGGCCTGGACGAGGCTCATCTCCGTCTTGCCGTAACCGGCTTTGCCGAGGAACAGCGCGAAGAGCAGGTAGCGCAGCGGGATGCCGGCCAGGCGCTCTCCGCCGCCGGGCCGGGAGACCCAGCCGAGCGGCAGCAGGTCGGGCTGGCCGGTCCACGTGGGCAATCCCGGGTGGGGCGGCGGGACCACACCGCCGGAGCGCATCACGTTCGCCGCCGAGTTGTGCTTGGTCGGCGGCTTCAGCAGTCCGGCGATCTCCTCACCGGTCACCCAACCGTGTCGGCGCGGGGCGAAGAGCCCCGTCTCGAAGCGCCGGTCGAAGTGCTGACGGTAGAACACCGAGTCGGCGCGCAGCCGGGTAAGGCCGAGGTTCAGACCGACGGGCCGCAGGTAGTTGTCGCCCGCCCAGCCCTCCAGAGCCGCGAGGAGCTGGTCCAGCAGCAGGCGCGGCCGGTGTGGGTCGGTGGAGCAGGCGCGCAGGAGCAGCTGAAGGTCGAAGACCGGGTCGACGCCCGGGTGGAACTTGCCCATCGCGGCCTTCATGTCGGTCGCGTTGAGCATGCGCTGCGCCCGGGGGCGGCTGCCCGCGGAAGGACGCTGGGCTTGGGCGCCGCGCATCTCGGCGGCGATCTCCGAGCCGATCGAAGACAGCCGGTCGAGGCTGAAGCCGGAGCCGCCCCCGCCCTGGCGCGGCATGCCGGGGATGGACGGCATGTCGTTCGGCGAGCGCCGCGCGGCGGCCAGGAGCCGGCTGCGTCGGCGGGCGACTTTGCCCGCGGCGACGGGGACCAGGTCCAGGACGAGGTCGGCTCGCTCCTGGAGGGAGGCTCGGACATCGGCGACCGCGGCGGCCAGGGCCTCGAGCGGATCGGGCTTCAAGGGGACGTCCCGCAGGGCGAGGTGGTCCGGCAGCGCCAGGGCCAGTTCGGCGCGCGCGACGTGGAGTCGGCGCTCGGCGGCTGGCGGGGTGTTCTTCGACAGGCTCACGGGCGCATCGGACGACTTACTCATGGTTGTTTCCTTCGTGCGGGCGGTCAGGCCGCGGTGGCCGAGGCGCCGCTGCCGTCGTTGTGGACTCCGAGCCGGATCTTCGGGCGCTCGGGCTTGCTCTCCTGGCCGGTGACCGCGCGCAGCTCGCACTGGGCGTAGCCCTGGTGGCGAAGCACCGTCGTGGCGCGGGCGGGTCCTTCGACGCGAAGGGTCAGTGGGCCGCCAGCGGACATCAGCCGCACGCGCATCGCGGTGCCGCGGGCCGGCAACGCCCAGCGGGACGTGCTGCGCTGGGCCCGCGCGATCTGCTTCGCGAAGCGGAGAACGTCTTCCAGCACCGGGTCGAAGCCGTTGGTGGGGAGCACCTCGAACGCGGTGCGGTCCCTCAGCGTCGACCGGCTCATCAGCCGCTGCGTCGTACTGACGGCGATGGCGAAGAGGAGGGCGCAGGAGGCGACCCACCACAGGTTGCCCACTGCCCAGTCCTGGGCCCGCTGGGCGAGTTCGGGCAGGTTGCTGACGCCGGAGATGAGCTCGTCGATCACATCGTTGGTCGTCATCGGCGGACGGCCTTGCTGTTGAGCGGGGCGGCGTTCGGGCGCTCGGGCATGTGATGGCTCCAGGTGGCATCGGTCGGAGTTCGGCGGATGCACATAGAGGTGCCAAAGTGCCCAGGGGTGTGACAGGCCAGGCCGAGTTCTTCCAGGCCGCTCCTCGATGGCGGGCCGCACTGGGGGTGGCCCGGCACCGGGGCTATCCGATGTGGCGCATCTCGACGATCGTGTTCATGGCGCCGGCGGATCCGGTCCACTGGGACAGGGGCGTGAGCCGTACAGCAGCACCGGTGTGCGGCGCCTCGATGACCTGGCTGTTGCCGATGTACATCCCGACGTGGCCGGGCGCGGAGGCGGTGCCATCCGATCCGGGCGTGAACACCAGGTCGCCCGGCGCCAGCTGGGACACGTCGCTGACGTGCGTACCGGACTTGACCTGGTCGAAGGTGACGCGGGGGAGGTTGACGCCTGCTGACGCCCACGCGTACTGCATGAGGCTGGAGCAGTCACAGCCGTTGTTGCGGGCCTGGTCGAAGGGCGGCTTGCAGTCCCCACCGAACTGGTACATCGTGCCGAGCGCCGTCTTGGCGGTGGCGATCGCCTGCGCGGCGCCGCCGGAGCCGGAGGGCAGGGGAACGTTCCCGCTGTTGTCGATAGCGGCCCACTGCGCCGCCAGGTCGCGGATCTTCTTGACGTAGTCGCGGGTCTCGGTGATGGGCGGGATGCCGCCGGCCTTCTGGACGGCGTACGGGCCGGCGTTGTAGGCGGCGAGCATGTTGTCGGTGCTGTCGCCGGCGACGCCCTTCACCTGGTCGGCGAGGTAGCAGTCGTAGGCGATCGCCGCAGGGATAGCGTCCTGGGCGTTCCAGACGTCCTTGACTCCGTCACCGTTGCCGTCGACGCCCTGGGTGGCCCAGGTGTCGGGGGTGAACTGGGCGATCCCGTCGGCGATGGGGTTGCCATTCCGGTCCTTGGACTGGGCGCTGGGGTCGAAGCTGCTCTCGCTGTCGAGTTGGGCGGCGATCAGGGAGGGGGTCACCTGGGCGCAGCCGTACTTGCCGATGTTGTTGAGGATGATCGTCCTGTACTCGGCGGGCACGGGCGCGTTGTCCGCGATGCCGCCGCCGAAGCCGACGTTCTCCAGACCGCCGCTGGTGTTGTCGTTGCCCACCGCCATCGCGACCGCGATCACCGCGGCGATGACGATGGTGATCAAGAGGCCGCCCAGGCTGGTCAGGGCGAACATGACCTTTTTCATCTGTGCCCCCTGCTCACGCGTCGGGCAGCGCGGTGACCAGCCAGGCGCCGGCCTGGTTGCGCTGGAGCTTGAGGGCGACCTGCTCGTCCGTGCCGCTGGGCTTGTCGGCCGCAGGGGTGACGGTCAGCCTGTACTGCACCCGCACCCAGGCCGTGTCGGCCGTCGGAGCGGGGGCGCCGTCGGGAACGGAGATCCGGGAGATCTCCGCTGCTACAAGCGCCTCGGCCTGGGTCCACTGCTGCCACTGGCGTGCGCTGCCCGCAGAGGTGGTCGTCAACTGCTCGGCCAAGTCCTTGCTGACGTAGGCGCTGGCGCGGCGAGCGGCGTCGTCGTAGGAGCCGTCCTTCCCCGGCCTGGCGTCGTGCCCGGTCCAGGCGACGACGAACCGACGGGCGGCGACGGCGACGTCCTCCGGCACCGGAGCGGCGCTCGGGGCATCGTCGCTGGCCGGAGTCGGCGAGGGGCTGGTGCTGGAGGAAGGCGTCGCCGCCGGGCGGCTTGGGGTGCTGCCCGAAGGCTCGGTGCTGCTCCCGGCCCGGGTCGTGGCCGCCGACGGAGCCGAGTCCGACCTTGGAGTGGATGACGGCTCGTGGGTCAGCAGCGCGATGCCGACGCAGGCGAGAAGGGCTGACGCCGCGAGCAGGGCCACAGTGCCCGCAGTGCGGGGGCGTCGCTGGCGATCGGTGTGCGGCATGGCGGTACCCCGTTCGGTGGTTCGAAGTGGTTGCGCGACGACGGCGCGAGAAGGGGAGCGGGGCTGGTGGGGCCTGCGGCGCGGGCCCCACCAGCGGGATCAGGACTTCGGGCGTGGCGGTCCGGCCGGCCGGGTGGCGCGGCGGATGCGGCGCGGCGTCCCTGCGCTGGAGCTCGGGGCCGCCGGCGTGCTGCCGGTGCTCGGGCCAGCCGCCTTGGGCGCTGGCGCCGACGCCTTCGGCGGGTGGGGCAGAGCCGGAACCGAAGCCGGCCCGCCTGCGGACGTGCCCTTCGGCGGAGCCGCCGGCGTGCTCTTCGAAGCCGCCTTGGGCGCGGCCTTCGGAGACGATCCGCCCGGGCGCGGAGCCGGTCCGGGCACACGGGGAGCGGTGGCCGCGACCCTGGTCCCCACCGGCGCCGACGGCTTAGGCGGTGCCGTCGGCTGCGCCATCCCGAGCTGGACGTTCGCGCCGTGGCGTCCCACGAACCGGCCGGCCGTGGCGACGTTGCGCACGTACTCGTCCTTGAACGCCTTGGCCTCGCCGAACTTCTTGTCCACCCGGGCGGCCGTCCGGTCCTTGGCGGCGGTGAGCTGGCCCTTGACCTGGTCGGCGCGGGCCTTGGCGGTCGCTGTGCCCCGCTTGGTCGCAGCGACTCCCCGCGGAATGCCGACCGGTGCGCCGACGGTGGCCAGGGCGGTGAACTTGGTGGCCTTCCACCCGTACTTGCCGGCCGCGGCCGCCACCTTGCCGGTGGCCATGGTGGCTCGGCCGCCCCTGGTCTGGGACAGTTTGTTCGCGGCGGCCGTGGCCAGGCGCTTCTTCAAGGTCTGCTTCGCCACGTTCTGGGCTGCGATCTTCGCCGCCGTCGCGGTGCCGCCCGTGCCGACCGCAGTCGCGACGTTGGTGGCCAGCCGCGCGGCCGCGCGAACCCGCCCGCCCTTCTTCCCGGCCTGCGGCGGACCGGTCCAGAGCTGCTTGGCGGTGCGGCCGACCTTGCTGAGCGGCGTGGTGACCTTCCGCGCTTCGCCGCGAGCCTCACCCCAGACCTGCTTCAGGCCGGGGGCGGTCTCCGCGTACCGGCCGGGGGTGTTGAAGACGCTCTGCCGCGAGCCGCCGACGCGCGCGTTGGCCAGGCGGCGGTTGAGGTTGACGGAGATCTGCCGGGCGGTCTCCTTGATCTTCTTGTGCCCGGCGAGCCCGGCGATCGCGGTGATGTCGATGGCGATGAACTTGACCGCCAGGATGGAGCCGGTGTCGGCACGGACGAGCGCGATGATGATCAGGATGAAGATCGCCAAGAAGAGGATCGACAGGACCACGGCCAGCACGGCCTTGGTGATCGCCGACACCCAGCGCCACAGAACGGCACGGCCGCCGCCAGGCAGGATCCCGGCGCACAGCGCCCAGTGGCCGCGGATGCCCTCGAAGGCAATCCAACCCTGCGCGGTGAGGAAGCCGCCGGTGACCAGGACCACCAGGACCGAGACGATGATCGCGGCCAGCGCCACGAACGCGGCCGAGAACGTGAGGTCGGCGGACGCCTTCTTCGCCTGGATCTTGGTGTTCTGGCCCTGGCACGCCTTGGTGAACTGGTCACCGGCGTTGAGGAGTTGGTCGCTGTATGACGCGCCGCCTGGATTCGCCCGGGTGGCCTCCCAGAAGTTGAGCCCCTTCTGCGACCAGTTGTACTCAACGAGCTTGGCCTGGGCGAACGCCTCGGCGCACTTCCCGTCGAAAACCTGCCCGTAGAGCATCAGCTGGGTCGGCTTGACGATGAACGCGTCGACGAGCGCGTCCGTAATGGGCTTGCTGACGGTGGCGGTCTGGGCCTGGGTGCCGCTGGGGTCGTCGGAGAGGACCAGGCTGGAGATCTGCAGGGACAGGTCCTTCGCCTGTCCCAGCAGCCCCTGCTGGGACAGCAACATCGTCGACCCGCCGGGGCTGGGCTGGTCCTGGGTCCCGAGCAGCACCTGGGCCGGCGAGAGCAGCACCGTGGTGGCGATCGCGGCCACGACCAAGGAGGCGCCTGCCTCGGCGAAGCCCCGCGACTTCTGCTTGAACATGATGTGCCAGCCCGCATAGACGCCCGCGAACGTCAGGAACAACCCGGGCAGACCCAACCGGTTGATGACCTGGTCGCGGATCGTCGTAGCGATGTGGTCGACCGGGCCGACGAGGATCTTGGCCAGGCCGAAGTCGAGCGCCCACTTGATCAGCCAACACGCGAACCCGATGAACCACTTGGCGACGCCGAAGAACAGCTGCGCCAAAATGTTCCAAATTTTCAAGTCGACGTCGGTCCAGTCGCCGGTGTCCGCGCTCACTGTGTAGGCGGAGATCGGTACGCCGTACTGGTCCTTGACGTTGAAGGGCTGCAGGAGGCCGTCCGAGGCGTCCGTCGGCGACTTGCTCAGGTCGTCGACGGGCTTGCCGTCCGGCGGTGCCGGGGACAGGCCCGGCCGCGGCTCGGTGATCGGGTTCGTCGGCGTCGGGTTGGGCGCCGGCGTCGGCTTGGGCGACGGGGTGGAGCCCGGCGCGGAGGGGGCGGGGCCCGGCGACGGCGTCGGGACAGGGTCAGCCCAGGCCAGGGCGGCGAACAGCGCGAGGAAGACCGCGATCGGGATCGCCAGGAGCCAGACCCGGCGGCGGCCGGCCTGCGGACGGCGCACGGTTGCGCGGCGCCCCCTCATGCCAGGCTCTTCTCAAGCACCGGCACCGCGTCCAGCTCGTCGACGTCGGCGTCCTTGCCACCAGGGGTGGTGTGGATCGCGTCGGCCGCGCGTTCATCCGCCGGGATCAACACCTTCATGCCACCGATCCGCTTGCGCAGGTCGCGGTACAGGCACTCGCCGGCCCGCAGCAGCCGCTCGGTGTCGGAGACGTTGATCGGGCTCAGGTTCTCCGTGATGACCTTGAGCATCTGCGGGTCGGCCGGGTCAAGGTCCAGGAACTCCAGGCACCGGCTCGCCAGGGTCTTGCCGCGGTGGCGGAAGACGAAGATGTGGGACAGCAGCGACCTGATCTTGTCGCCGATCTCGTTCCGCGGTCCGATGTCGTACGGGTCGTGGCTGCCGGCGAAGACGCCCGCGAAGTGCTTGCGACCGTCCGCGATGATCTCCAGCAGGAGGTTGGAGCCCTCCGCGCTCGAGGTCAGCCACCAGCACTCGTCCAGGAACACCCCGCAGAACTCAGCCGGGTTGGAGAACGCGATCTCCCTGCACAGGGCCGTGATCAGGTACATCAGGCGCCAGCCGAAGAGCTTTTCGATCTCCAGGCTGCCGAGGCGGTGCTCGGCCAGCTCCTCCTTCGTCGGCAGGCCGATGCGGTCGACCGCGAACACGATGCTGTCGGCGTTGGTGATCTGGACGACCGGCAGCGTCGGGTCGAAGATCACCTTCCCCAGGTCCTTCTTGGCCAGCGCGCGCAGGGTGCGCACCAGCTCCGAAGCGGAGGCGCGCACCGCAGCGTCGTTCGGCTCGTCCGGGTCCGGGGTCTTGGCGCGGAGGGCGAGCGTGTCGACCAGGGCACTCATGCTCGGGTTCGGCGCAAGGCGGGTCGCCTCGATGGCCTCGGCCAACGTGACGCCCTCGACGCTCATGGAACCGATGCCCAGAAGAGGGGTCAGGAAGGACTCGCAGTACCGCGCGGCCCGCGGCCCGCGGAAGACCCGCAAGGGGTCCAGGGATATGCCGGCCATCTCGTCGACCCGGATGATTTGCGTGGTGCCCGGGCACGCGGCGGCGAACCGGCTCCACTCCTGCTGCGGGGTGCGGTCGATGACCAGTGCCCGGCCCCGGCTGCCCGCGGTCCCCTCGCGGTGGCCGGTGGCCAGGATCGAGTGCATCGCCGTCTTCATGGCGACGCTCTTGCCGGAGCCGAGCTCGCCGACGAACGCTGCGGACGCCGAGGCGTTGACCTTCGGGCCGTGGCTGAAGTCGACCAGGACCGGCCTGACGCCGCCGCCGTTGAGCTGAAGGCCATACAGGCTGCCGGTGTCATCGCCGAGCGCGGCCCCGCAGAAGGGGAGCGCCATCGCGAAGTCTCTGGCGAGGAGGTACTGGGTGTAGTCCATGACGGGCTTGGGCGTGGGGACGCCGGGGAGCATCGCGTGGAAGAGCGCGGCCTGGTCGCCGACCGGCCTCACCAGGGTGTAGTCGTTGCCGCCGAAGTGGGCGGCCAGGCTGCTCGCCTTCTCGTTGGCCTCGTCCGCGTCGGCGCCCCACACGCACGTCATGACGGTCGCCCGGATCTCGACCTCGGTCGAGGAGGAGGTCAGGCGGTCGCGGTACTCGTCCAGCTGGAACGACGCCTTGTCCAGGGAGGCCGGGACGCCCGCGGTCTCGCCCTCGTACTCGCCGCGCTGGTGGGCGAGTTCGCGCTGCTGCCGGCGCGAGCGTGGCTCGGCCTTGGAGCCGGCTTCGATGTGCAGGCGGACCGCCCAGTCCACGGGGAACCCGAAGTCGTCGAGGGCGCTGAGGTATTCGCTGCCGGGGAAGACGAAGCTCTCGGGCATCTCGGACAGGACGCAGAACGCCTGGTAGGAGTCGCCGTGCTCGGTCGACGACTTCAGGTAGCGGCGGCGGAAGGGGTTGACCGGCGCCTTGGACCCGCTGTCGCTGCGCGCCCCCTCGTCCAGGATCACCTGGGTGTGCGCCGTGACCGTGTGGCCGCGGCCGCGCAGGGAGCGGGCGGCGCCCTCCTCGGGCAGGAGCGGCTCGCTGACGCCGCGGCGGGCGCTGTGTCCGTATATCCAGAGGATCTCGGCCTCGGTGGCCGGCCTCATCTTGATGCCGGTGGGCCAGGAGGCGGCCATCCGCCGGGCATCGGCGAATCGTTTCTTCTCCTCGGCGATGCTCACTGGCGGTACCGGCATGCCGAGCGTGGAGAGCAGCTCCCCCTGGGCGGAGGCGAGCACGGCCTTCGCCGACTCCTTGAAGTCGGAGGTCGGCAGCGGTACGGCGATGAAGTCCACCCGGCCCGTCAGCTCCCAGTCTTCCAGCTGGTCGAGGACCTTCAGGGACAGGTCGATGTACTCGGGCGACTTGTCGAGATCCACCCCGGAGGTCATGCGGGTGACCACCGACGCCGCGTCCACCTGCGGGCACAGCGACAGCAGCAGGGCCTCGCCGCGCAGGGACTTGAAGAGCGCTTCGAGTGCGTCCAGCCGCTCCCTCTTCGTGGCCCTCGACGCGTGGGTGTAGTTCTCGGAGTCCACCTTCCACACGCCCCACACGGCGGCGTTCTTGGTCCAAAGGAGGTGGCCGCTGATGTGCCGGACGGGGAGGCGCATGAGATTCCTGCTTTCGGTGCGAAGTACGGGTGCCGCGCCGGTCGGCTCCGGAGGCCGGGCCGGCGCGGCGAGTGGAGAGGAGGTCAGGGAGCCGGGACGGTGACGGCCGGCGGCTCGTAGGGAGCGGTGATCCGGTTCAGGGCGACGCGGACGCGTGCGGCGTTGGCCGTGATCCAGGAGGCGAAGAGCTCCTCGCTCACTTGGCCGCGGCAGGCCCGGGCCTCCTGCGCGGGGCTGCCGGCGCGCGCGGCGGCCGCTTCGAGGTGCGCCATCGCGGCGACCAGATCGGTGATCAGCGGCGTCTCGATGTGGGCGATCCTGCGCGCGTGGTCGCAGGCGACGGCTGGGGCAGTGGTGTTCATGCGGGTAAGTCCTTCGGTGGTAGGGGTCATTGCTCGTCGAGCGAGGCGAGCAGGGCCTGCAGGCCGGATCGGGCCGGCGGCCGGGGCCGGGACGCCGACGCGGCTGCGACCGGTGGGGTCTGTGCGGCGGGGGCCGGGCGCGGGGCCGTCCGGGCCGCCGACTTCCGGGCCGCGGGGACGGCCACCGTGACCGGCGCGGCCTGAGCGGCCCGAGGGGCAGTGCGCACGTGGACGGTGCAGGTGGCGCTGGCCAGCCGCGGCCGGCTCCGGTGCTGGGGCGAGCCCGCCAGCCGACCGTCGGCCGGGGTCGACGCGTAGACCAGAAGGCTGCGCAGCGCCCGGGCAGGATCGCGTCCGTCCAGGCGGGCGTAGCGCAGGACCCAGGCCGCACCCCAGGGCAGGACGACCATCGCCAGGACGTTCATGACGCCGAAGTGAGCCCACAACCCCCTGGTGATGACCAGGAGCAGGAAGGTGGCGACCATCGTCACGATCTGCGTGATCGTGTACGGGCCGCCGGGGAGCCGCCCGGCGCCCGGGAGCTTGCCGATCACCAACGGGTGCTTGCGCGCCCGGGTGTAGGAGTGCCCGATCAACTGCTCCTCGTCGGCGCTCACAGCACGGTTCCGTCACCGGCAGACGGCTTGATCACCGGCGGGACCACGAGGTGGATGGCCTTGGAGCCGGTGTCGTTGATCTCGGAGCCGACCTTGCCCTGGAGGCTGGGCATGTTGGCGATGCCCCACAGGACGAGGGCGCCGAGCAGGAACGCGACGGCGGTGGCCACCCAGGACTTGGTGCGCCAGTAGGCGCCGATGATGGCGACGACGACCAAGACGCCAGCGACCAGCTTGACCAGGGTGCCGACCTGGTTGGTCTTGGTCGTCGCCCAGGTGAGGATGTCGCCGGCCAGCAGGACGGTGTTCGGGTCGGTGGTGGTGTGCATCGTTCTTCTCTCTGGATCACAGGGTTAGGAGCTCGACGGCGACGGCGACGGCGAGGTGTTGGCCCCCGTGTCGTCCGTGCCGCCGGAGTTGGGGGAGGGGGAGGCCAGCTCCGGGGCGGCTCCGCGCTGGAGCACCGGGGCGGACCCGATGGAGGCGACCTCCCAGCGGCCACCGCGCGAGCGCAGCGTCAGCGCGTAGGTGAGCGGGTACGTCGCGCCGGAGGCGTCCTTGGCGTTGACCGTGGCCAGCGCCTGGCGGACGGCGCCGTCGGTGGGGACCGCCGTGCTGCTGGAGTTGCCCGAGTCGTCGGCGACGTCGGTGACATCGACGCCGGCGTAGGGCGCCGGAGCGATGGCCTGCAGGGTGACGCCGGGGGAGGTGTACCGGTCGAGCTCGCCCTTGCCGGCGAGGTACGCGCTGAGGAACCCGGCGATCGTCTGCGTCGCGGGGTCGGCGGGGTTGCTGCCGCGGTCCGTGCTGTAGCCGAGCCCGCTGGGCTTCAGCGCGCCCGGTGCTGCGACCTGGGCCGGCAGGGCCGTCGCCGCGTAGCCCGCCGCGCCGTCCTCGGACTTCTTGCTCCCGCCCGCGGACAGGGGACCCAGCACCTGGACGGGGACCTGGTAGTACTGCAGACCTGCGTCGGTCCAAGCGCCCTTGGCGTCCTTCTGCGCCACACGGGCGGCGACGGTCACCGTCCAGTAGCCCGGCTGCACCTCGCGGCTGGCCACCGCGACGGTGCGCGTGGTGCTGCGGGCCCCCGGCCGGTTGGTCAGCGTGATCGACCCCGCGAAGTAGGGGCTGAGCGAGTTCTCGGTGCCCTGCCCTGCCTCGATGTAGGCCGCCACGTACAGCTGCGCGAATCCGCTGGGCCCGGTGTCGGCGACCGACTGCGCGGCCGGTGCCGCCGCGGGCGCGCTCTGAGCCGGAGCCGAGGTGCCGAGCAGCGCCGCGACCCCCAGCAGCGGGCCGGCGGCGATCACGACCCAGGCCCCGATGCGGGCGAGCCGAACGGCGCCGGACAGGCCGGCGGTGCTGGTCTGCCAGCCGGTCTCGTCCTCGCTGTCCACGACCTCCGGCTCCGGCTGCGCCGCGGGAAGGTCGTCCCACGACTCGTCCTCGGCCGCCGGCCGGCGACGACGGAACTTCACGACGCCCTCCGCTCGGCCTGGGCGGTGATGACGGCGCGGATCCGCTCGCGCAGCTCGTCGGGGGTGCGCTGGAGCATCGACTCCCAGGCCTGCAGGGCGGCCTCGGAGTCGCGTTCCATGAAGCGGCGCAGGGCCTGGTGCACGCCGCGGTCGAGCGGAGCGAGGACGAGCGCGGTGCCCAGCTCGGTCAGCTGGCGGCGGGCTCGGGCGACGCGGGTCTCGTCCTCGTCGAGGAGAGAGTCGGAGGGTCCGTGCGGGCCGGCGAGGGAAGTGGACACGTGGTACTCCCGGTCTCGGTTGGTGGGCTGGGCGGGAAAAGGTCGTGGATGCGGATCGCCACTAGAGGTGCCGATCGGGGCCGCGGTGTGACGGTCGGTGGCCGGGAAGTTCAGACGGTGGCGAGGTAGCCGTTCAGATCGGCGTCGCGCAGCGGGCGTACCGCCCGGCTGGCGCGCTGGCGGAGCCGGGCGCCCTCGGCCCCCATGGCGCGGGTGGTACGGAACGCCTGGTCGGGGTCGAGTGCGGTGCTGAGGTAGTACTCCGTGATCCGCTGGGCGTCGGAGACCTTCAGTGCCTGGATGTCGACCGCCCACATGACCAAGGCCAGGAGCTCGGTACGGGCATCGCCGTCGATCAGCTCCGGCTCGTCCTGGCTGACGAGCTCGAGCTCGGCGGCGTGCGCCAGGAGGTCGGCGAGCTCGAACTGCAGGAGGGGGTCGGGCGACTCGGTGCCGATCAGCGGCACCTGCGGGTCGCCGGCCAGCGGCGCCAGCGACCGGGTGATCTTGCGGAGCTCGCGGCGGTCGTCGAAGTCGTCGGCCAGCGTGCTCTGGGCCAGCATCAGCGTGTCCATCGACAGGTTCGCGAAGATCGCCCGGGGACGGCGGTCCAGCGGGTAGGTGCGCACCACCTCGAACAGTGCGCTCAGGACCGTGCTGAAGATGACCTCCCAATCGACCCCGGGCCGCAGCTGGGTCTTGGCCATCAAGATGGCCTTGGGCAGGAAGATCCGGACGGCAACCCGCCAGGCCACCTCGGCGTCGAAGTCGTTGGCGGTCGCCCGCCGCAGCAGCGCGGCCAGGGCCTGGTCGTGGCCGGCCCAGTCACCGCGGCGGAAGAGCTGGACCAGCCGCTCGACGACGTCCTGGGGGGTACGGACGCCGGCGAGCTGGTCGTCCTCCTCCGACCAGCGAAGGATCAGGTCGGCAGCGCGGGGGTCACGGCTGAGGACCTCCCAGTCGCGGTTCATGCGCTGCAGGGCGCCGTACCCGGACCCGGGGAGAGCGGTGGCAGAGGCGGTGCGGTTCTTGGTGGCCACGTCCGTGCCCGTCCTTTCGCGTCATCTGGCTGATGTCGCTCACGCTCTTCGCACCCCCCTTGTCCGCGGCCTGATCGACTTCTGCGGCCGGTGCGGTCCAGGGGGAATGCCAATGAGGTCCGGCTGGACAAGGGGGCGTGGACAAGGGGGTGCGGTGCGTGGACAAGGGGGCCGCACCGCACCGCCGGCCTCGACCGCACCGCACCACCGGGGTGCGGTGCGGAGGTGCGGAGGCGCGGAGGTGAGGTGCGGCGGTGAGCTCGCTGTCCCGCACCACCGCACCGCACCAGGCCGTCGTCCTGGTGCGGTGCGGTGGTGCGGGAGGTGCGGTGCGGACGCCGCACCGGCCCCTGCCCGCCCAAGCTGGGAAGCCGTCGTGGACGCGGAGGGTGACCGGAGGGGAGAAATCACTTCCCGGGTGAGCGGCTTCCGGCACGAGCCCGCACCGTTGCCGCCGCAGGCACTGGACAGGTCCGGGCGTGCGGCGGGGCGGCCGGGGCTGACCTGGTCCAGGAGAAACGCGGCCGGGGCTGACCTGGGCAAGGGGGGCGGCCAGACACCGGACAAGGGGTCAGGGCGCGCACCGGGCCCTGGACAAGGGGGTGCTCCTGACGGCGGTCGAGCCTGGACAAGGGGGCTGCGCGGAGCCGGACAAGGGGGTGGCCAGGCGGGCGCCCCTCCCGGACAAGGGGGGCTGGGCGCTACGTTCCGCAGTCGCCGAGACGGAGCCGGGCGGGGCGTTCGGCCTCGCACACACCGGCTGTCGGCAGGCCGGCCGCCGCACCGCACCAGGCGCGGTCCGGCCGGTGCGGTGCGGGTGCGGTCGGTCCCCCGGAGCGGGCCCGCACCATCCGCACCATCCTCGACCGCACCGCGCACCGCGCACCGCACCGCCTCCCCGTGCGGTGGTGCGGTGCGGTCGAGCCAGCGACCGCGGGCACTCCGCACCCGGCGCACCGCACCCCCGGTCCGTACCTCCGCACCCCTTGGTGCGGTGGTGCGGAGCTCGCGTCCGACGACGGTGGCGGAGTGACCGCACCACCGGCAACACCGCACCCGACGTGTCGTCCCGGCCAAGGTCGGGGTCGGCCGGTTCAGGCCCGGAGGGGCGTGGTGGTCAGACAGCTGCGGTAGCGATCTCCACGATCCGATGGCGGACACAGACGTCGCGGGCCGGGAGCGCGGGGCGATCGCACGCCGCACCGTGCGCACCGCCGACGCACATCACGGGTTCTGCGGCCGAGCAGGAGGGACGGGCCAGCACCTGCGGCAGCCCGGACACCTCGGACTGGCAGAGCCGGCAGGAGCTGTCGACCAGGGCCTGGCTGATCAGGAAGATCCGGGCACCGCACCCGGTGCACGTTCCGCGCGGCGGTCCGGCGGGAACGGGCCGAGCGGCGGGAACGGGTCGGCGGATGGCGTCGTCGAGGACGCAATCCGTGCAGGATCCGGCAGGCCCAGGCCGGGTGCCGTGCTCAGGACACAAGCCCTCCGCCAGGCGCTGGCTGCGCTGACGTGCTGTGGCGCGGTCGGCGACGACCTCCGCGCACACATCGCAGCGCCGCCCGGTCGACCACATAACGCCGCTCTCGCAGTCCTGGTGTCCGCAGCCCCAGCGCGGCAGAGCCACGCCGAGCAGCCAGCGGCCCGGATCGCGGATCTCCGCGGCCATCGTCCGGGCCGCGCGGAGGGTGAGACGGTGGGTGATCCGCTCTGGGGCCATCCCGGCGCGTAGCTGCTGGCCCACTTCCCGGGCGATCTTCCGCGCGACGAAGGCGCTGTCGACCCGCTCCAGCAGCCAGTGCACCGGCTCCAACACCGCGTAGATCTCCGGGCTCAACGTCAGCTGCGGGCCGCTGTACTTGCGCCCGGACTCCGTTGACCGGCTGGTCCTCGGCTTGGGGATGGCGGGCTGGTTGTGTGCACCCGCGCGGAGCGCGAGAACCGCCGAAGGCCGACTTCGCGGCATGGGGACCGGCGGGTTTTCCACAGGCTCAGCGCCCTCTACTACCTGAATCTCGCCTACGGCGGGTGAGTCAAGCGCACCCGCGTCCTCCGGTCGGTCAGTCCTAAGTAGTTCCTCATTCGCGAGGGATCCCTCATCACCCAGCGGACCCGAGCCCTCACCAACCGGGGAACTGCCCGCCTCGGCCGCGAGGGCACCTGCCCGCCCCTGCCGGGCCTGCTCCGCGTCGCCGCTGGAAGCCGGGTCGGCCGGACCGGAGACCTCTTCTTCCCCCGGAGCAGCGACAGGGGCGATGTCGTGCGCGGTGAACAGGTGCCGTCCGCGGGCGCCGGCACGGCGCCGAACCGTCAGCCAGCGTGCCGCCTCGAGCTCGTCGACCACCTGGCCGGCAGCCGTCACGGTCAGCTGCTGGCCGGCCTTCTTGCCGGAGTGGTGAAACAGGGAGCCGGCGAGCTCCGCCTCAGTCAGCTGGAGGCCCACCGCCTGCGCGTACGCGATGATCGCGTACGCGCGCAGCTGGCGAGGCGTGAGGTCCTCCGCGGCCGCCACCGGAACCCACACGAAGGACTCCGTCCGCGACATGGGCCTGGTCCGCCGGAGCGCCGAGGTCCCTTGCCCGCCGCGCAGGGTGCGCCGCTGGGAGAGCAGTTCCACCACCTGGTCCGGAGCGGGTCGCGACAACTGCGCGAGCCCCCTCTCCACGGAGGCCTTCGAGAGGTACAGGTACGAGGCGATCGTCGCCGACTTCGCCTGGCAGCCCTCCTCGCGCATGCCGAGCGCCTTGACCTTCACGTACACCGCCAGCGCGATGTCCGCGTAGAAGGGCGAGGTGACCAGGCGCATCGGCACCTTCACCCGCTGCCGTCGGACGGGCGCGCCGCAGAGCGCCGCGGCAGGTCCCGCAGCCGCCGCCGGAGCGGAGTGCTCGCGTGAGGCGAGCGGTGAATCAGAGGAAAGAGCGGTGGTGGGCACACTTCTCCTGGCACAGCGGCCCATGGCTCGCTGCGCTGGGTTTCGCAGCCCCCGTTGATTGCAGAGGGGGCTGTTGCGTTGTCGATGTGGGCGCGGTCCTCGGCCGGTCAGAGGTGGGTGTCGGCCATAGAGGTGTGCGGGCCGGGTTCGGTGTGACGGGCAAGGCCGAAGAATTCGGCCCCCCTTGTCCACACCCGGTCCCACCGCCTCCTCGAAACCCCTCGGACCTGGCCGGAACCAGGAGCTGACCTGCAGGACAAGGGGGTGCAGCGCTGCTCTCCCCTTGTCCGCCGTATGGGCCGGCGAGTCAGCGGAGGGCGGGACGACCCGTGGGCCGGAGACGGTGCTGAGGAAGGCGGCCGATGGTCGGACAAGGGGTACGGCCGGTAGCCGGACAAGGGGTGCGGGGCGCGGCGAGAAGCTGCACCGGCGCGGGCGCGCGCGTCCCGGTGACGGGCGCGAGCGAGGAGCCTCCGCGCGCGGGTGAGGTCACGCGGGCCGAGGCAGTGGCTGAGATCAGACCCCGTCGGCGGGGTCTGAGCTGACAAAGGGCATGGCGGTACTGCAAGATGTACTCCGTCCTCTCCGGGCCTGGCCCGGGGTACGACAAAGCCCCGCTTGGGGCTGCTGCTGGTGAGGCAGTGATCATCAGACCGCGAGGTCTGAACCTCGCTCAGGGGAGCGGCAAACTCCTGATGAGCGGTGAAGGCCGGGCCGAGGAGCGGCAAACTCCGAGGCCGGCGGAGAAGGGCGAGGAGCGGCCTGGCAAAAGGCGCCCGCCCGGCGAACTACGACATCCCGCCCCCCTCAACCAGGGCGGTGCACCCACCACGCGAGCCGCACAGCAGAACAGCCCGCCGCGGCGACGTCGAAGACGCCGCTCGTTCAGCAGGCTGACTGAGTGCTTGCGCGTGGGTGCGGGTACGCTTCACCACGAGACACCGCCTTATCGGTTCTCGGTTCGATAAGCCCCCGTGACTTGCTCAAGGTCGCGGGGGCATCGTGCATTTTGAGGCCGATGCTAGATCGACTGCATGTCACCTTATCCCCATACCTGTCGTATGTGGACAGCCGATTGATGGTCGCCGCACATGGCGCGCACACACCAAAAGACCTGTCATGCCCCGGGCATTTCAGGCAGATTCCCGGCTGATCGCGACAGATGCACGCGATCAGCGCGAACCGCCGTCAGCTCGCAGAAGACGGCTTCGCCCTCATGGAACCCGGTCCGCTGGATGAAGTGCACGGGGGCGGGCCCGGATTTCAGCACGCGGGCCTCGTCGAAGGTTGCCGCTCTGGTCGACCAGCAGCTGCGGACGCCGTCCTGCCCCAGCCCGCGCTCCGCGAGCAGGCGCTCCTCGTCGACGGCCTCCGGCTCCATGAGACGGCGGGCCACGTCGGCCACCGACCGCGGGGCGAAGAACTCCCGAAACGCCCAGGGCGCCCCCGCGTGGCAGTGCAGGGTGCTGCGCACCGCCACCGTCATCCCCTCTGGCCCGTCGAGGAGGCGGGCGACTGCGGCCGGTGCTTGGCGAACCTCCGTGCGCAGTTCCTCGCCGTGGCCGAGCTGTTCCTCGCCGGCGGGCAGAAGCTGTCCGCCCTGCGTCCAGACGACTTCGAAGGCCGACGGGAACCCGATCACCCGGTAGCCGCGCTTGGGGAGCGCCTCCACCAGCCCTTCCTCGACCAGTGTCGCGAGGCCGGCCATGAGGGTGTTCCGGACCACGCCGAATCGTGGGGCGAGCGCGCGGCTGGACGGCAGGAAGCTGCCTCGGGCGAACTCCTCGGCCGCGATCGCGCGGCGCAGTTCGGCAGTGACCTGGTCCTGCGGGCTCGGCTGCGACATGAGGCACATCTTGCCGTACCGGCGCGGGCGGCCCCGGGCCATGGTCCGCTTCATCGGGCATCCCCCTTGACGTGAGCGATCTTCAGGTGCACCATCATCACACATCTGGCTCATCTGGAGTGAGCCAGATGAGCCAGATGTTTCTATGAGTGATGGAGCCCCGCCATGAGCACCCGAACCCGAATCACCGTTGCCACCGCCCTCACTGCCGTGCTGGCCCTCGGCGCCACCGGCTGCGGCCAGAGCGGCACCAAGGCCCAGCAGCCCTTCATGGACGCGCCGAAGGGCGCGATCAACAAGCAGCCGATGGACATCGTCCTGATGAGCGACGGCTTCTCCAACGTCGGCACGAAGTGCGACGGGCCGAACCGCGTCTACGTGATCTTCCACGGCAACGACAAGTACGGCTCCATCGCCGTCGCCCCGAACGACCCGCGCTGCGCCACCCGCTGACCTCAGACCGTGCCCAAGCACGGCGACCGCGGGCCGAGGCGGCCACCGACATCGCCGACAGGCCCACCCGCTCCACGCGCTCCACGCAAGCGGCCTCCGGGGCTGGACCCCCGGAGGCCGTGCGGAGCGCGTCGCCCCCGCTTCACAGGAGACGACAATCCATGAACAGCATCATGATGGCAGGCCAGCCGGCCCCCGCTGACAGCAGCGACGAGGCGGACATCGCCCTTTACCTCGCCCAGGCCGACCCGATCGACGTCCTCGCCGCCGGCGGATACCTCGCCGGCCGCGACGGCAACCTCATCGCCCGGCAACTGCGCAGGCCCCAGCTGCGCCAAGCCCTGGAGCACTCCGTCTGCCACACGGTGGCCCCTGACCCCGACCACTTCTACCAGGGCGACGAGGAGCCCGACGCCACCTGGCGCCGCCGCAGGGCCGCCACCATCCGCGACCACTGCGCCGTCTGCCCCGTCCGCGCCGTCTGCGCCGAGCTCGCACTCCGGGACGACGACCCGCACGGCGTCCGCGGCGGCCTGTCCCAGCAGAAGCTCACCGTGCGTCTCAAGACCGAGCACGAGCGGCTGGCGAGCGCCCGCGCCGACGACACCCGATCCGCGCGCGCCCAGACCGACCGGATCCAGGCCGGCGCCGACGTCCAGCGCATCGCCCAGCAGTACACCGGCAACTCCATCCCGGCCACCAGGCGAGCCGAGAACACGGCCGCGATCCTCGCCGCGGTCCAGCACCGGGACGCCCTCCGTCGCACCCACCGGGTCGCGGCCGGCTGGACGGAGGCGGCGTGATCCACCACCTGGCCCTGCCCCCTGCTGCGCTGGCCTTGACCCCCGACTGCGCCGACTTCACCACCCAGCAGTTGGCCGGCCGGCCGTGCGATGGAGGTGACCGATGATCCGCCTCATCCGCAAGGACACCCTCGCCGGCCTGCTCCGGTCGGCGGCGATCGCGCGCCACGAGGCCCGTATCGCCCGCCGCGAGCTGGCCGAACTGCGCAACCGTCACCGCCGGCTGATCAGCCACCTCGCTCGGCGCGAACCCGCCCAGGTCGTGGTCGTGCCGCTCCCCGCCGTGGCCGGCCCCGATCAGGTCAGCCCGCTGACCATCCTGCTGCTCGCGCTGTGGCACCAGGCCGACCTCGAGCGTGAGGCGTTCCGTACCTGGGTCACAGAGGAGCCCTCCCTCGTCGCCGCGGCAGAACTGCAGGCGCGAGCCGCCGAGGCCGCCCGGAGGGACAGTCCGTGACCTTCGATCCGCTCCCGGGAGCGATGCTCCCCGTCACCGAGCTGCTCACCTCCTGGCAGTTCGTCGCCGGCGCCATCGTCCTCACCCTCGGCCCGGCGCTCGCCCTGCGCCGACGGCGGGCCCTCCACGCCGCCCTCGACGACAAGCAGCGCTCCGCGGCCGCCGACCTCTACGGACGTCGCGTCGAAGACCGCCTGACGATGGTGATCGCCGCCGCGGCAGCTGCCCTGTCGGCGACCGGGCTCCGCCGCGTGGGCCGTCACCAGATGGGCCTGAGCGACCCGTTCGACCTCCTGCCCTTCATTGCCCTCGACATCGCCGCCATGGTCTGCGGGCGCCGCGCTCGCCGCCGCGCCCGCGCCGGCGAAGGACCGGGGCTGTCCGGCGTCCTCTTCTGGGTGCTTGCCGGCACCAGCTCGCTGTTCTCCGCGGCCGAAGCCGCCTCCCTACTCGGCGCGGCCGTCCGCGCGGTCTGGCCGGTCCTGGCCGCGGTCCTGTGGGAACTCGGCTCCCTGGAGGAACGCCGTGCCGCCCGCAGCAGCCGCGCCCGCCCGGACCGCCGGATGGCTCTGGTCCGCCTCTTCCACCCCGTCGAGGCCGTCCGCGTCGCCCTGCTCCTGGCCGCTCGCCAGGACCTGTCCCACGAGGAGGCCACCGCCGAGGTCCGTGTCTCCCGGGCCGCGTTCCGCTGGTACCGGCTACGCCGAGCCCAGGAAGCGGTCCGAAAAGCCGGCCGGCCGACCCGCTGGGCATACCGGCTTATGGAGGCACGGGCCGACAGCCGCGCACAGAACGCCAGCGAGCGAGCCCGGTGCGCCGACCCGGCCGTGCTGGAACAGGTCGTTGGCCGACTGCAGCTCCGCGTCCGGCAAGCGGAATGGGCCGGTATGAACCTGCGCTCCGCTGCGGCCTTCGAAGCTATGCGCGGCACCCTGATCGGAGCCGCCGGAATCGTTCCGCCTCATACCGGCACTACCCATACCGGGGCCCCGGACGACCCGGCCTCCACCGAAGACCCGCAGGTGGAGAGCAGTATGAAGGCCGCTGACGGTATGGCCGACGTCCTGACTGACGCGGAGGTGGAGGAGCAGTTCGTCCGCCTCGTGCCCCGGCGCCGCGACGGCAAGCTCGCGTGGGGCATCAACAAGTGCGCCAGCGCCGTTGGCATCGGCACACCCCGCGCCCGCAAGTTCCACAAGTCCCAGGACACCTGGCTCCCGGCCGCGGTGAGCCGGTATGGCGCCGGCACGGCAGTCCCGCTGGAACGGCACGTCGGCCAGGCCCTGGACCTGGCCAACGAGGGTCCCGAAGCAACCGACACCGAGGGCCAGCCGACAGCCCAGACCTTCGACGACGAGTTCCTTCGCGCCCTGGCCGACGGCTACGACGAGCTTCCCGGCTCCAAGCTCCTCGTCCCTGCGGGCGCCGGCCGGCGCTGACCCGCTCCATCTACCTCGCTCTGCGGATGCGCCCCGGCCGTCCGAGAGCTCCCGAATTCCCGTGAGGACCCAGCCATGCCCAGCACTGCCAGCACGCAGGCCCTGTCCTTCGACGAGCACGTCGCAACAGCGCTCGCTCTTGTCGCCGACCGGCGAGCCACCCCCTCCTCGCACGTCCCGGCCCGTCCGCGACACGCCGGAAGCCGGCGCCTCACGCTCGTCCCGCCCGTGCCCGGCGGCCCCATCAAGGACCGCGAGGCCCACCGATGAAGATGATCTCGACCGGGCGTCGTCGAGCAGAACCCGCCGTCGCACCCCGGGCCCAGCCCTGCCGACCTGCGAGGGGCCCTGGAGTAACAGCAGATATTGCTTAAGGCTATGAGTCACTGTAATATCTGATCTGCGGGCGGCGCTGGAATGCCGAGCACCGCTCATCAACGGCGTCACACCGCCGCCCACTTACACACCTCTATTGCCCGAACCCGCAGAAGCGGGGCCTTCGGCACGAACAAGGAGCACCATGTCCACCCCCAACCTGACCAAGACCTCCGCCATCAGCCTGGAGAAGATCACCGGCACCGCACCCGGCCTTATCGACAGCTACCAGTCGGCCGAGGCCACCCTCAGGGAGATCGACCTCCTGGGCCAGCGAGCCGCCGTCTACCTCGTCCTGGACCGCTCGGGCTCCATGCGCCGGTTCTACAACGACGGCAGTGTCCAGCGCCTGTCCGAGCAGGCGCTCGGCCTGGCCGCCCACTTCGACGACGACGGGATCGTGCCCCTCACGTTCTTCTCCACCGAAGTCCACACCCACAAGGTCCGCCGCGGCCTGCTCCACCGCACCGAGAAGACCATCGACCTCTCCCTGGACAACTACCGGGGTCGCGTCGCCGCGATCCACAACGGCCTCGGCCACATGGGCCGCACCTACTACGCGAGCGGCATGGAAGCGGTCATCGAGCACTACCAGCAGAGCAAGACCACTGCTCCGGCCTTCGTCATCTTCCAGACCGACGGAGCCCCGGACGACAAGCCCGCCACCACCAAGCTGCTCAAGGACGCGGCGAAGCTGCCCATCTTCTGGCAGTTCATCGGCTTCGGCAACGACCCGTTCACCTACCTCCGCAGCCTCGACGACATGCCGGTCCCCGCGGCCCGAATCGTCGACAACGCGGGGTTCTTCGCCGCCGGAGACAACCCCAGCGCCTTGACGGACAACTACCTGTACTCCCAGCTCATGGGCGAGTTCCCGAAGTGGCTCAACGCGGCCCGAGCGCAGGGCATCCTCCGCTGACCCCTGCCCCTTGAGATGCCGATGTGGCGGGGGGGCGCGGGGGGGGCGGGGGGGCCCCCCCCCCCCCCCCCGCCCCCCCCCGCCACATCGGCATCTGCCCGTGCTGGCCGGCTCACGTTGCACCGGCCAGCCGGAGCCAGTGTCACCAGCGCTCACGGTCCCTTCGCCAGCAATGACCTGGCCCACGGCCGCGCCCTGCTATCCAACTGCTTGCCCGAAGGCTGTCTGTGGTTCGTCCCCTGGACGTGCCCTGCCTCGACGGACGAACAGCAGACGAATGCAGGTCCGCTCGCCACCTGCGAAGACACCGTGAACAGCTCTGAAAGGAACTGGCCGTGGGACCAACAAGATCCGGCCCGTGGACCGCGCGTCGGGGGAGATCTCTCCCCTCCACACTGAGAATCCGGTCGGAGGGAGATCTCTCCCCGCTTCCGGTCGGCCGGGCAGCCTGCCGGGAGGGGTGATCTCTCCTCTCCGCCCAGGGTGAGCGTGTCAGAAAGTTCGTGTAAGTCCGTGATCTGGGAGGCTGGCCGGGGCCCGGCTGAGGGCTCTGGCCAGCCGGAACGGACAGAACATGGGCGAGATGGAAGGGCCGGTCGTCGAGCCGGTCGATGAGCGGTTGGTGGACGAGGTCGTCGAGCGGTTGATGGATCGCGCGGACGCCTCAGGGGCGGCCCTGCTGGGCGAGGGCGGGCTGCTGACCCAGGTCACCCGGGCGGTGCTGGAGCGGGCCCTGGACGCGGAGATGACCGAGCACCTGGGCTACGAGAAGCACGATCCGGCGGGCCGGGGCTCGGGCAACAGTCGCAACGGGACCTCGTCGAAGACCGTGCTGACCGATGTCGGGGCGGTGACGGTCGCGGTGCCCAGGGATCGCAACGGTGACTTCGAGCCGCGGCTGATCCCGAAGAACGCGCGGCGCCTGGCGGGGTTCAACGAGCGGATCCTGTCGCTGTACGCGCGCGGCATGTCGGTGCGCGACATCCGCTCCCACCTCGCCCAGATCTACGGTGTCGAGGTCAGCGCCGACTTGATCAGCAAGGTCACCGACGCCGTCGCGGACGAGCTGGCCGCCTGGCAGAGCCGGCCGCTGGACGCGGTGTGGCCGATCATCTACATCGACGCCCTGTGGGTGAAGATCCGCTCCGGCGCCGTGAGTTCGAAGCCCGTCTACCTCGCGGTCGGGGTGGACATGGACGGCCGCAAGGACGTCCTGGGCCTGTGGGTCGGCGCCGAGGGCGAGGGCGCCACCACCTGGATGGCGGTGTTGTCCGAACTGCGAAACCGGGGCGTCGAGGACGTGTGCATCGTCTGCTGCGACGGGTTGAAAGGCCTGCCGGAGGCGGTGACCGCCACCTGGCCCCGCGCGACCGTGCAGACGTGCGTGATCCACCTGATCCGGGCCTCGCTGCGGCTGTCCTCCGGCAAGGACCGCTCCAAGCTGGTGCCGGCCCTGCGGGCGATCTACAGCGCGCCGACCGAGCAGGCCGCCGAGCTGGCCCTGGACGAGCTGGCCGCCTCCGAGCTGGGCGAACGCTACCCGGCCGTGGTCCGCACCTGGCGGGCGGCCTGGAGCGAGTTCACGCCCTACCTCGCGTTCCCACCCGCGATAAGGAAGGTCGTCTACTCCACCAACATGGTCGAGTCGATCAACTCCCGCTTGCGCAAGGCCACCCGCAACCGTGGCCATTTCCCTTCCGAGCAGGCCGCGTTGAAGGTGCTCTACCTCGCGGTGCGGGAGCAGATCGCCCCCAGGGCACACGACATCAACCACGTCGCCGCACACTGGAAGGAGGCACTGAACCAGTTCTCACTCTTCTTCGAGGACCGGCTCAGCATCCGATAACCACAAAGGACTTACACAAGATCGCTTACACGCCCCCCAGGGTGGAAAGGAAGCGCCGAGGGCGGGCGGGGGAGTGACATCTCCTCCCAGCGGCCGGCGACATTCGCCGTTGCTCGTGCGTCTGGAGGAGATTTCTCCCCCAGACAGAGGTCTCGGGGCCACGACGGCCGAGAGCGGACAGGAGGTTCCGTTTGGGGTTCCCTTTGGAGTCCTGTTTGGAGTTCTCTTTCAGGTTCTCTTTCAGGTTCCGTTTGGAGTTCCCTTCCATTCGAGTCGTTGGAAGCCAAACAGGCAGGTCAAAGGCACGGACAAGGGGACTTCGGTACGCCGACTACTTCCCTACGGGCCTATGGCAGAGCTGGATGGACGTGCGAAGAAACATCAGCCGGAGTGGGAGAGAGCAGGTAGAGCCGGCGCGCGGACGGAGGAGGAGCGGGGTTGGAGCGGTACGGACGACGGACGGAGGAGGAGCGGGGTTGGAGCGGTACGGACGACGGACGGAGGAGGAGCGGGGTTGGAGCGGTACGGACGACGGACGGAGGAGGAGCGGGG
>NZ_JBIAGU010000048.1:0-2883 GCF_042869935.1 Kitasatospora sp. NPDC006697 | reverse complement strand
TGGTTGGAGCGGTACGGACGACGGACAGAGGAACAGCGGAGTCGGAGCGGCAGAACCGTGCACAGGGACGCAGGACATGACCGGTAGGCGGATCAGAGCGAACCAAGGTGAGCAGAGGGCAGGTCGGACGGTGACTGGCCAGAGGACGTGGCGGCCCTTCGGGGGCATGGCGAGGGGCGAGAGCGCGAGGAGGCCGGTAGGCCCGGGAGGCAGAGACGGCGGGGGCCGGGGCGGCGGGCAGAAAGCAGGGTGCCCCGCTCACGTTGTGAGCGGGGCGGGGGGCGCTACGCGGCGCGCTGGTTGGCGTCGGCCAGTAGGGAGCGGCCGACGTGCCCTGCGGCTTCTGCGGGGGACTTCCCGGCCCCGAGGGCCAGTAGGTAGCGCGTGGTGGTGACGGCGACTGCTTCGGGGGTGCTGAGTGCCTTGTGGACCACGGGCTGTCGTACGCCCCACTGCTGGGCGATCAGCGTGCTTGCGGCGGAGGTGATGAACGCTACGGCGTCGTCCACGCCGTTGGACGCATCTGGGGAGAGCGAATCGCTCATGGTCCTACTCCTTTCAGGGCGGGTGGGGCGGGTGGGGCCAGGCCCGGGGTGCGCCCCATCGGGCGCACCCCGGGGGCGCATCACGCCTTGGTCAGCGCGGTCAGCTCGGCGGACAGGTCGGCGCGCTTGAGGTTCAGCGCGGCGATACCGCCGGTGAGCTGTGCGGAAGGAGCCATGTCCGGGGTGACGTCCGGGCTGGTCATCTCGTTCTCGGGCAGCTCGTCGCGCTGCTTGGTCAGGTCGGCGATCCGCTCGCCGATCGACAGGATGTCGAGCTTGAGCTTGTCGATCTTGTCGGCCTTGGCCTTGGCGTGCTGCTCGGTCCAGGTGGTCTCCGACTTGATGAACTTGGCGTACTGGGCGGTCAGCTCGGCGAGGTCGTCGCGCTTCATCCACTCGACCACCAGGGCCGTCACCAGGTCAGAGGTGCGCATCGCGGTCTGCGGGGAGACGTCCACCGCGTTGAAGCCGGTGGCGTAGTGGGCACCCGCCAGGTTGTGGAGCCAGACGATCGGCGTGGCCGCCGTGATGTCCAGGGGGTTCACCTTCTTGTGCCCGACCACGAACGGGGTGCTGGCGCTTCCCAGGGCCGGGATGTCAGTGCGCTGGTGCCGGTCCTCGGCCGAACCTGCGCCGAACTGGACGTTCACCAGACCCAGCATCGTGGGCTCGGCGTTGTAGTCGGGGTGGATCACGAACGATCCCACCGGAAGGACGCCCTCCTGCACGATGCGCTTGACCGTGTAGGTCACCTCACCGTTCTCGCCAACGATGCTCTCGGCCGAGTAGGTGGCGCCGGTCACGGTGGTGAAGGTCTGAGCGGTCATGTTCGTTGTCCTCCTGCGTTGAGTGGGGCCGGGATGCCGTTCCCGGCCCCTCGTGAGTTCTACTTTACACAGATTCATAGAGTTAAGCAACTGTGAATCTGTGAGTGATCAGCTGTCAGTGGGCGGCGGTCATCGTCGTGCGGCTCATGGCTTCCCGAAGGGCATCGTGCCCGACGGTAGTGGCCTTGATCACGAAGACGCTCCGGGAGTGGGCCCGAACCTCCGTGCACTCGGCCAACCTCTCCCACAGTTTGAGCTCCGCGAACAACCTCCGGAATGACTCCACGGAGGTCCGGGCTATGCGGTACTGCTTGGTGGTGTGTTCCATGATCGGCCCCTTGTGAGTGACGGTTTGGTGTGAGAGATCGGGGTGCCCAGGCGGTCGCGAGGGTCAGATGAACAGGCGTGCCGCCATGGCGCAGGCAATGCCGAGTTGGGTGAGTCCCGCCTTGGTCACATTCGGCTTGAGCGCTTCCAACGTGCTGTCGAAGGTTGGGACGATCGCGAGCATCAGGGTGCCCACGGTCCCGCTCACGGCAGCGGATGCGGCGAGGAGCTCGGTCGAGCCGTCCAGGAACGCCACACCCGCCAGCACCTGGGTCCCGAAGGCCAGGGGCAGGGTCACGGGCAGTGGGGTGAAGCGGGCCAGGGTGTCGATGTGCATCGCAGGCTCCTCGTGGTGGTGGCCGGCACCCCCGACCTCGTGATCACTACAATATACGGACTCATAGAGTTAAGCAATCTCTGTTTGTTCCTCGGCCCTCGCGTTCTACCTCTGCCGGGATGTGCGGGGGAGTGATCTCTCCATCCCTGTCGCCCTGGCCCGTCCCTGGTCCATGTTCTTGGGCATCCGGGCGCGGGTCGCAGGGGTGATCTCTCCGCCCCGCCCCGCCCCGCCCCGCCCCGCGCCGCTGCCCGGACACGGCCCGGACACGGCCCGCCGTCCGCCGTGTCCGCGCCTCTGGGTCTCCGGCTGCCGTTGGGTGGGGGTGATCTCTCTGTCCGCCCCTGCCGCTGCCCGTCGTCCTCCGCGCCGTGCGCGGGCCGTCCGTACTGCGCGGGAGTGCCGGGTTGTAGGTGCCACTCGCTGCTGTCAGCAGCTTGTATGTCGTGCTGCCCCGGGTCACCCCACGGATAGTTTCCAAGATCTTTTTATCGTTGCCGCTCCTGCTGCCGGGGTTGTGCCTGCCGGGTGGTGGGGAGTGATCTCTCCGGGCCGCATCCCGGCTCCGGCCGTTCTGCCTGTCTCCCGCTGCTGGGTTGGTCTGCTGGCCGGGTGGGGCGTGAGGGGCAGCGGTCCCCACCATCCGCTGTTCTACCGGGCCGTCCGTTGCGGGTGGTGTGTGCGACACGCCCAGGTCACCCGTTCGTGGGAAGCTCCGCCCGGCCGCTCCGCCTCCGCCCGGCCGCCTGCTCCGCCCGGCCGCTCCGCCTCCGCCCGGCCGCCTGCTCCGCCCTGGCCCGGCCGCCTCCCCGCCGGGCCCGCCCGCGCACCGCCGCCGACGCCGGGC
>NZ_JBIAGU010000047.1:0-62184 GCF_042869935.1 Kitasatospora sp. NPDC006697 | reverse complement strand
ACGTTGGCGGCCGCGGCGAGGTCTGCGGGCGGAGCGAAACGCCGCTCCTCCTTGAGCAGATTGGCCAGGCTCTCGTTGCTCAACGCGAACTCCTCATCGAGTCTGTCTCATGGAGCTTTCCCCCGCGGCCTGCGGAGATAAGCCCACTGCTGCGGGATCCGTCCCCGCCTAGGGATTGTCCCGTGTGTCCCATCGCACAGCTCACCAGGGGAACAGGTCTGTTGACAAGGGGCACCGAGAAATTGGTGTAGACCTCTGATCGTTTGCCGGCCGGTCGATCGCCGCTGCCTCGGTGGACGCTCCGGGGTCGCCGGGGGAGGCGGGGACGGTTCGTGGGCGCCGTACGCCGGGCGCGCTCCGCTTCACCGGGCGTGTCACGGCGCGGGTGCGGGCGCGCGGTGGCGGCGGCGCGGGGTCGGCGGCGGGCGGTGGCCGGAGCTCCGGGGTAGGACGGTAGGCCGACCGGGTGGCGGAGGGTCGCGGAGTCTTGACGGAGCGTGATGGCCGTACTCCACTGCGAGTACCCGCCCGATCGGGATCGGCGCCGCCCCCGGTGCGCGGGCTGCTTCTGCTGGTGCGGCGTCCTCGGGGAGCTGAACCATGTCGAATCCCTCGAACCCTTCGAATCCGCCGGAACTCTCGGAGAGCCGACCCGCTGCTCCGGAAGTCGCCCACTCCGCCCCTTCCGCCCCTTCCGCACCTCCCGCCGTGCCCGCGCAGGCCTCCGCGCCCGATGCCGCCGCGCCTCCCGCGCCCCGGCCCGGGGACTTCGCCGTCGTCCGGATGGCCGGCACGGTCGGGCGGCTGATCCGGTTCGGGCAGTGGCTCAACGGCGACGGCTTCGCCGACTACGAGCACGCCGTGGTCCTGGTCGACGACGACGCGCTGGTCGAGGCCGAGCCGGGCGGCGCCGTTCAGTCGCCGGCCGGGGAGTACCGGGACCGCCCGGTCCGCTGGTCCACCGGGCACGTCGACCTGACGGAGGAGCAGCGGGCCGCCGTGGTCGCCGCCGCCCATCGCTACGTCGGGGTGCCGTACAGCTTCCTCGACTACCTGGCCCTGGCCGCCCACCGCTTCCGGCTGCCCGGCAGCGGGCTGCTCAAGCACTACGTGGCCGACACCCGGCACATGATCTGCTCCCAGCTCGTCGACCAGTGCTACCAGGACGCAGGGGTCAACCTCTTCACGGACGGGCGCTGGCCGGGCTACGTGACGCCGGCCGACCTGGGCCGCCTGCTGGAGCGATCGCCGGAGTGACCGCTCGGGCAGCGGGCGGGCCGCTGCAGTGGTCTTGACATGTTCAGCTTGCTGGCGGCAGCATCGGGCGACTGGGCAAGTTAAGAAAGCTTACTAACTAGCTCGGTCGTCGCTGTCAGAGCTGCCCCACCAGACCTGAGAGGCCGTCATGACCACTTCGCGGAAGACCCGCCGACTTCCCGTGTTCACCGCCGCCACCGCTGCCGCCACCCTGTTGGCGGGGCCTGCGATGGCGGCCGCGCCCGCCCAGGCGGCGACCGCGGCCTTCCCCGCCCACTACGCCGCTCCCTACCTGCAGATCAGCGGCTCCGACGCGGGCGACCTGGCCGCCGACCGGGCGGCCAGCGGCCTGCACTTCTACACGCTGGCCTTCCTCACCCCGAAGTCCGGCTGCACCCCGATGTGGGAGGACGGCAACGACCCGCTCCCGGCCTTCACCTCGCAGGTCAACGCGCTCAAGGCGGCGGGCGGGAACGTGATCATCTCGTTCGGCGGCGAGGCCGGCGGCGAGCTCGCCCAGACCTGCACCTCCGTCTCGGCCCTGACCGCGGCCTACGCCAACGTCGTGAAGACCTACGGCGTCACCCGGCTCGACTTCGACATCGAGGGCAGTGTGCTGGACGACACCGCGGCCAACTCCCGCCGGGACCAGGCGCTGGCCGCCCTGCAGAAGTCCGACCCGGCCGTCCAGGTCGACTTCACCGTCCCGGTGGACCCGACCGGGCTGGAGTCCAACGCCCTCAACCTGCTCAAGGACGCCAAGGGCAAGGGCGTCAAGGTGAACCTGGTCAACATCATGACCATGGACTTCGGCGACGGCCAGAACGCGCTGAACGACGCCGAATCCGCGGCCAACGCCACCCACGGCCAGCTGGCCCCGATCTACGGCGGTACCTCCGCCCAGCTCTGGGCCAAGCTCGGCCTGACGCCGATCGCCGGCCGCAACGACGACAACGAGAACTTCACCAAGGCCAACGCCGCCACCCTGGAAAGCTTCGCCGCCGCCCGCGGGGTCCAGGAGCTCGCCTTCTGGGAGGTCGACGGCTACGACAAGGGCACCGGCTACGCGTACTCGAAGACCTTCAACAAGATCACCGGCTGAGCTGCCCGCTGCCCGCTGCCCGCCGCCGGCCGCCCTGGGGTGTGCGGCCGGGTGGGGGAGTAATGACCCCGCTGGTGGGGCGTCGGGAGGTCCGGGCGGGTCCGCCGTGACGGACCCGCCCGGGTGGTCGGCCCCGGCCCGCCCGGGGCCGACCGGTCAGGCGGCGGTGGCGATCTCCCGGGCCGCCCCCACCACGGCTTCGAACCGGCCGGTCCCGCGATCGAGCACATAGGTCTGCGCGGTCGCGAAGTCGAAGTACATGCCCACCAGCCGAAGCTCGCCGGCCAGCACCCGCTGCTCGACGGCCGGGTTGGCCATCAGCTGGTCCAACTGCTGCACCACGTTGGTGATGCAGAGCTCCTCCACCCGGTCCGCCACCGGCCGGTCGGCGAACTCGGCCGGCACCCGGGCCAGCCGGGCCAGCGAGCCGCGCCCGTTGCGCAGCCAGCGGGCCAGCGGGGTCGGCCGCCCGGGCTGCTCGTGCACCCCGTTGAGCAGCGCGTTCATCGCCCCGCAGCCGGAGTGCCCGCAGATCGTGATGGAGCGCACCTCCAGCACCTCGACGGCGTACTGCACGGCCGCGGCCACCGAGTCGTCGGCGGCGCCGGGCTCGTGCGGTGCGGGCACCAGGTTGCCGACGTTGCGGACGGTGAACAGGTCGCCCGGTCCGCTGCTGGTGATCATGCTGGTGACCAGCCGGGAGTCCGCACAGGTGAGGAAGAGCTCGGACGGGGTCTGGCCCTCCCGGGCCAGCCGGGCCAGCTCGGGCCGGACCAGGGCCGCGGTGTGCTCCTGGAAGCCGCGTACCCCCTCCATCAGCCGGCCGCGCGGATCGCCCGCCGAGCGGTCGATGCAGTGGTGGCCGACCCAGGGCGTCCACGGGCGGCAGCGGTGCTGGTCGGCGGAGTGGTCGCCGCGCAGGGTGCCGTCCGGGTCCATCGCCTCGTGCTGCGCCGGGTCGGTCAGCAGGGTGGCCCGGCCGCCGTGGGCCTGGTGGCTGTCCCGCCAGTGGTGCAGGGCCTCGTAGGCGGCGTGGTCGAGGAAGGCGCCGTCGTGCCGGACCGTCACCTCGGTGCCGGCCGGCACCGAGGCGAGCGCGCGGCTCAGCCGGGGGACCGCGACGAAGGTGAGCGGGCCGTGGGTGCGCACCTCGTGGGAGCCGTCGGGCAGGGCGGCGACCTCCACCCGGGCGTGCGTCAGGCGGTAGAGGGCGAGCAGTGCGGCGGTCACCGCGCCGGCCGCCACCCCGAGCGGGACCCCGAGGACCACCACGCCGAGCACCGTCACCGCGTAGACGGTGAACTCCCGGTGCCGGTGCACCCGCCGGATGTGCGCCAGGCTGACCATCTGGAGGCCCACCACCAGCACCAGGGCGGCCAGCGCGGCGAGCGGGATCCGCCGCATCCCGCCGGTCAGCACCAGGGCGGCGAGCAGCAGCCAGACCCCGTGCAGGGTGGAGGACCAGCGGCTGCGGGCGCCGATCTGGATGTTGGCCGAGCTGCGGACCACACCGCCGGCCACCGGGAGGCCGCCGAGCAGGCCGGAGACCAGGTTGGCCAGGCCCTGGCCGCGCAGCTCCCGGTCGAGGTCGCCGGTGGTGCCGGTCAGCCGGCCCACCGCGACGGCGCAGAGCAGCGACTCCACGCTGGCCACCGCGGCGACGGTCAGCACCGCGCCGAGGATGCCGAGCGCCGGTCCGCCGGGCAGCACCGCCAGGCTGTGCTCGCTCCAGCTCGGCAGCTCGACCCCGGCGAGCCGGAGGTCGCCGGCCGCCGCCAGCACCGTCCCGGCCCCGACCGCGACCAGCGCGGCCGGGACCCGCCCGAGCTGGGCGCCGATCCGGCCGGCCCGGCCGGGCAGCAGATGGAGCCTGGGCCAGCTGTACAGCAGGGCGAGCGCGAGCAGCCCGACGGCGAGCGCGGCCGGCTGGGGACCGGTCAGCTGGCGGGGCAGCGCGGCCAGGTTGGCGAGCGCCGAGTTCTGCGGCGAGCCGCCGAGCACCACGTGGAGCTGGGCGAGGGCGATGGTCAGGCCGACGCCGGCGAGCATGCCGTGCACCACTGCCGGGGAGAGGGCGAGCGCGGACCGGGCCACCCGGAGGGCGCCGAGCAGCAGCTGCAGCAGGCCGGCCGCGATGGTGATGGCGCAGGTGGCCTGCCAGCCGTAGCGCGGGACCAGCCCGGCGACGACCACGGTGAGCGCGGCGGACGGGCCGGTCACCTGGAGCGGAGCACCGCCGAGCAGGCCGGCCACGATGCCGCCGGCCGCCGCCGCGACCAGGCCCGCGGTGAGCGGGGCGCCCACGGCGAGCGCGATGCCGAGCGAGATGGGCACGGCGATCAGGAAGACCACCAGCGAGGCGGCCAGGTCCTGCACGGTGGGGAGCCCGCGCCGGCCCGCCGGCCGGCCGGCCGTCCTCGCTGTCGAGGCCGCCGTCGGGGTCGTCGCGGCCGAGCCCGGCGGGGCGTGGCTGTCCACCGTGCTGCCGGAGGGGTCGGCCCCGTCCTGCGGGACGGGGAGCTGGGCGGTGTGGGGGGTGTGCGGGGTCACGGGACTTCCCGTCTTTCCGTGGGGACGAGGGCGGTGGCCGGGGCGGGCGGGGGTGCCGCAGCGGCCGACGGGTCCGGGGTCCGGGTTCGGTTACGGCCCAGGAGCACCAAGAGTTGGTAAACGATCGGTAATGGAAGCTTCGCATAGTGTGACCTGGGCGGAGAGTCCTCGCAGCGACATTCACCCGGGTGGCTGGCGCGTGCGGCCGAACGGGCGCCCCGCTGTCCGCCGGCTGTGCGCCTGACGGGTGGTCAACCACCCGCGGGTCGGACGCGGACGGCGAAGGGGCCGGTGCCCGCACCACCAAGGGTGCGGGCACCGGCCCCTCTCCTGCCTGCGCGTCAGGTCTCAGACCGCGGCCGCGGCCTGCTCCTGCACGGTGCGGCCGTCGGGCAGCACGAAGTCCGGGTCCACCTGCTCGGACAGGTCGGCGCCGGCCTTGGCATTGCCCCAGCTCTCGGCGTTGCGGCGGTGGAAGTGCGCCGCCTGGTCGGCGTACCGGCGCGGGTCCCGGTCGGCGAAGGCCGCGTCCACCGCGGCGTGCAGCAGCTCCAGCGCGGACCGGTTCTCCGGCTCCAGCTCGCCGAGGCCCGGCTCGGCGCCCTGCTCCAGTCGCCGCACCCAGTCGGACTGCCCGAAGGCGGTCAGCAGGTCGTCGCCCACCTCGCGCCGCAGGAAGGCCAGGTCGTCCGCGCTCTGCACCTTGTTGCCGACCACCCGCAGTGCGACCCCGAAGTCCCGCGCGTACTCCTTGTACTGCCGGTACACCGAGACGCCCTTCCGGGTCGGCTCGGCGACCAGGAAGGTGAGGTCGAAGCGGGTGAAGAGGCCGGAGGCGAAGGAGTCCGAGCCGGCGGTCATGTCCGTCACCAGGTACTCGTCGCCCCCGTCCACCAGGTGGTTGAGCAGCAGCTCCACCGCGCCGACCTTGGAGTGGTAGCAGGCGACGCCCAGGTCCTCCTCGGCGAAGGTGCCGGTGACCAGCAGCCGCACCGAGCCCTCGTCCAGCGCCACCGGCCGGGCGCAGGCCGCGTAGACCGGGTTCTCCTCGACGATCCGCAGCAGCCGGGAGCCGCTGCCGGGCGGAGTGGTCTTGATCATCGCCTCGGCGGAGGCGATCCGCGGGTTGCCGCCGCGCAGGTACTCCTTGATCTGCGGCAGGTGGGCGCCGAGCGAGGGCAGCTCGGCCGCCTGCCGGTCCGTCAGGCCGAGGGCGGGACCGAGGTGCTGGTTGATGTCGGCGTCCACGGCGATCACCGGTCGGCCGGTGGCGGCCAGGTGGCGGATGAACAGTGCGGACAGCGTGGTCTTGCCGCTGCCGCCCTTGCCGACGAAGGCGATCTTCATCTGGACTACGGCTCCCTTCGGTCGATCACGCGGGCCCGGCGCCGCGCGGGCGCGACGCGGACCCTTGTTGGTAATCGTTATCGTCTTCGATAGGCCTCATCGTAGACCGGGTTTGCGCGCGGCCGACCCGGGGAACCGAGGATTGCCTCGAACGGGTGATGCCGGGGTTGCTGTACCGGGCTCCCGGGGTGGTTCATTACCCTCGGGTAGGTGAGCACTGGAACTGATCCGCTGACCCCGCTCGCCGAGCTGCCCGGGGTGTCCGACACCGTCGCCGAGGTCCGCAAGGCCGTCGACCGGCTCTACGGGCACCGGGTGATGCGCCGGCGCGCCCCCGAGGTGACCTCGGAGGCCGCGCTGCGCGGTGCGCGCGCCTCGGCCGCGCTCTCCGGCGCCGACTGGCCGCTGGAGGAGGTGCGCCGCCGCAGCGACTTCAGCTCCGGCGAGCAGGAGCGGGTCGTCGGCGGCGCACTACGCATCTCGGCCGAGGCCGGCCAGCTGCTGAGCATCTGGCGGACCTCCCCGCTCCAGGTGCTGGCTCGGCTGCACCTCCTCGCGGCGGGGGACGGCGAGGGCCCCGGCGACGGTTCGGCGGGCCGGCCGCGGCGGGACGGCGAGCAGCCCGAAGAGCTGTTCCCGCTGGAGCTGACCGCGGTGGAGCCGGGCGGTGCGGCGGTCGACGGCGCGCCGCCGCTGCCGGCGGCGCCGTCCGCGGGCGAGGTCGCGGCCCGGCTGGACCAGCTGGCCCAGCTCCTGGTGGCCCGCACCGCTGGAGCGCCCGGCGGTGCGCCGGCCCTGGTCACCGCCGCGGTGGTGCACGGCGAACTGCTCGCGCTGCGGCCGTTCCGCAGCCACAACGGCCTGGTGGCCCGGGCGGCCCAGCGGATCGTACTGATCGCCGAGGGCCTGGACCCCAAGGCGATCTGCCCGACCGAGGTCGGCCTGGTCGAGCTCGGCACCGCGTCCTACCGGGCCGCGCTGGCCGGTTACGCCACCGGCACGCCGGAGGGGCTGGCGACCTGGATCGCGCACTGCGGGCGGGCACTGGGACTCGGTGTGCGGGAGAGCACGGCGGTCTGCGAGGCGATGCAGCGCGGGATGGTCTGAGCGGGGCGGTCCGGCCGGCCGGGCGGCCGGTCCCGGACGTGCCGCGCCCGGCGTGCGGAGGGCGGCTGACGGGCCGTCAGCCGCTCGAACGCCGGGGCAGAGTCCTGGGTTACGGGGCGTGGGTCGCGGGCCTCGGGTCGCGAGAAAAAGGCTCGTGACACGGGTTGCGGCGACATCCCGACTGCTGATGTCGCCGCTGGCACAGCCTTCCGGGTGACCATGCGTGCACCGTTCATGCCCATCAGGCGGGGATCCTGCCCGTTCGCCTGGTGCGGCGGCCCGATCGCGGGTCGGCTGCACGTGGGTGCTCGGAAGCTGTACGCGGTCCGTGGGCCTGAACTGCGGTGTCGGTGTGACCTCTTCGGGTCCTTCCGGGTCTCGCGGGCCGTGAGTCCTTTGTATCTCGGATCCAGGGCAAACGGAACTCGAATGGCGAAGTCTTTACCTTTTGTCCGTTTTGCTGGACCGGCCCGGTGGGCCGCGGTCAGAGCGCCGGCCGCCGACGCTTCGCCAGGTGCCAGACCAGGCCCGCCGTCAGGCAGGCGGTGCCGATCGCCACGGCGGCCAGCACCGTCTTGCTCGGGGCCTTGAACTCGGGAAGACGGCGGTGCAGTTCGATCGGCCGGTCGAAGACCAGGACCGGCCAGTCGCGGGCGGCCGCCTCCTTGCGCAGCCCGCGGTCCGGATTGACCGCGGAGGGCCGGCCGACCGCCTCCAGTAGCGGCAGGTCGGTGATCGAGTCGCTGTAGGCGTAGCAGTCGGCCAGCCGGTAGCCCTCGCGCTCGGCCAGCTCGCGGATCGCGGCGGCCTTGTTCTCCGCGTACGCGTAGTACTCGATCTCGCCGGTGTAGCAGCCGTCCGCGATCCGCATCCGGGTGGCGATCACGTGGTCCGCCCCCAGCAGGCTGCCGATCGGCTCCACCACCTCGGCGCCCGAGCTGCTGACGATGACCACGTCGCGCCCGGCCGCGTGGTGCTGGGCGATCAGCGCGGCGGCCTCCTCGTAGATCAGCGGGTTGATCAGGCTGTGCAGGGTCTCCGCGACGATCTCCTTGACCTGCTGGACGTTCCAGCCCCGGGTCATCGCCGACAGGTACTGCCGCATCTTCTCCATCTGGTCGTGGTCGGCGCCGCCGACCAGGAAGACGAACTGGGCGTACGCGCTCTTCAGCACCGTCCGACGGTTGATCAGGCCACCCTGGTAGAACGGCCGGCTGAAGGCCAGGGCGCTCGATTTGGCGATGATCGTCTTGTCGAGGTCGAAGAAGGCGGCAGTGCGGTCCCGCGCCCCCGCGATCGGGTCGGCCGCGCCGTCCGCGGCGGCGCGGGGCGCGGCGGCGGTGGGGATCGGAGCGCCGTCCGCAGCGGCATTCGGTGCGGTGTCCGAACCGGAGTTCTCGGCACCGTTGGCGATGTCGGCGTTCTCGGTGGTGTCCACAGGAACCGAGGATAGATGGCGGTTCCGAAGAGACCGCCATTCGGTGGACTCGGGGGCCTGCTGGTTTGTGTTTCTGGCCGCTCGGGTACACCATGGAAGTCACGGATCGTTCGCGACCGTGCTAACCCGGTCCGGCTCCTCCCCCCCGAGTCGGGCCGTGGATAGACGACCCCCGCTCTCCCCCCCGGCGGGGGTCGTCGCATGTCCGGGGCCGTTTTCCGGCCCGGGCGGGTGTTTCCGCGGGGGTCTCCGAGGGCCGTGGGGGCTGCGGTTCGGACGGGAACCGGCCCTCGTCGGGGCGGGCAAATCATCACTCACGGTAGTTGATCTGGCGCTGCCGCGAGACCTCCGAGAAGGCTGTCAATTCGCCGTGGACGGCTCCTCGCACGAGTGAAGCTGGGCCATCCGAGTGAGTTCGGATATCCACATCCATCCACATCCCCCGGGTTATCCACAGGATTCGATCGGTTGCTGACGGAATCCGGCACAAGCGGCACGGTGGCACCAGATCGGCAGCGCGAAGGCGCGGCCGACGGACCGTCAATCCACTCGCCGCACCGGGGAGGCAGCCATGTCGACGCCCACCACCACCGACCCGCACGGCCCGCGCTCCGAGGAGCCCGCCGACCTCGCACCGCTGGTCCTCACCGAGGACGCGGCCCTCACCGAGCAACTGCTCCGGCTCTGCGCCGCGGTCGGCACCGAACCGCAGGTCTTCGCGGGAGTCCCGCCCGGCTGGCTCTGGGAAGGTGCGCCGCTGGTCCTCGTCGGCGACGACCAGGCCGAGCGCTGCGCCGGGCTCGCCCGCCGTCCCGGCGTGCTGCTCCTCGGGCTCGACCTCGACGACTGCGACATCTGGATCCGCGGCGTCCAACTCGGCGCCGAGCAGGTGCTCTTCCTGCCCGACGCCCAGGCCTGGCTGCTGGACCGGATCGCCGACGCGGTCGAGGGGGTGACCACCCCCGCGCTGACCGTGGCCGTCCTCGGCGGCCGCGGCGGCGCCGGCGCCTCCACGCTCGCCTGCGCCCTGGCCGTCACGGCGGCCAGGGCCGGCCACCGCACCATGCTGATCGACGGCGACCCGCTCGGCGGCGGCCTGGACGTGCTGCTCGGCGCCGAGGCGGCCGAGGGGCTGCGCTGGCCCGACCTGGTCGCCGTGCGCGGCCGGGTCAGCGGGACGGAGCTGGTCCGCTCGCTCCCGCGGCCGCACGGGCTGGCGCTGCTCTCCTGGGACCGCGGCGAGACCTCCGCGGTCGCCCCCGAGGCCATGCGCGGGGTCCTCGCGGCGGCCCGCAGGCGCGGCGGCCTGGTCGTCCTCGACCTGCCCCGATTGCTGGAGCCGGCTGCCGCCCAGGCCCTCGAACAGACCGACACCGGGCTGCTCGTGGTCCCGGCCGAGCTGCGCGCCACGGCCGCCGCCGGCCGGGTCGCGGCGGCCGTCGGAATGCGGCTGGCCGACCTGCGGGCCGTGGTCCGGCTCTCCGGACCGCCCGGTCTGCGCAGCACCGAGATCGCCCGCGGCCTGAGCCTGCGCCTGGCCGGCGAACTCCCCGACGACACGGGCCTGGCGGCCGATGCCGAGCGCGGCCGCCCGCCCGGCGGGCGCGGGCGCGGCCCGCTCACCCGCTTCTGCGCCGCCTACCTCGGCGAAGTCCTGCCCACCGACGATGAACGGACCGCTCCGTGAACCCCACCCGCAAGATCCCGCGCCCGCCGTTCGGCGCGCACCGCGCCCCGGCCGCCCGCCCGACCGTGACGCCGCTGCGCCGCCGCCCGGTCGCGGCCGCCGTCCCGATCCGTCCGCCGGTGCCGTCCGATGCCCTGCTGGACGCCGTCCGGCTGCGGCTGGCCGAGTCGGGCGCCCCGCCGAGCGCCCCCGAGGTGGCCGCGGCCGTGCGCGCCACCAGCCCCTCGCTGGACGGCGACTCGGTGCTGGACGCCGTGCGCGCCGTCCGCTCCGAACTCGTCGGCGCCGGCCCGCTGGAGGAGCTGCTCCGCGCGCCCGAGGTGACCGACGTCCTGGTCAACGGCCCGGAGGAGATCTGGGTCGACCGCGGCGCCGGACTGCGCCGGGAGACCTCGGTCCGGTTCCCCGACCCCGAGGCGGTGCGCCACCTCGCGCACCGGCTCGCCACCGTGGCCGGCCGCCGGCTGGACGACGCCCGGCCCTGGGTGGACGGCCGGCTGCCGGACGGCACCAGGCTGCACGCGGTGCTGCCGCCGATCGCGGCCGGCTGTACCCACATCTCGCTGCGGATCTCCCGGCCGCAGCCGTTCACCCTGGCCGAGCTGGTGGAGGCCAGGGCGGTGCCCCGGGCCGGCGCGGAGCTGCTGCGCGCCATCGTCCGGGCCAGGCTCTCCTACCTGGTGTCCGGTGGCACGGGCGCGGGCAAGACCACCTTCCTGGCCGCGCTGCTCGGCCTGGTCGGCCGCGGCGAACGGATCGTCATCGCCGAGGACTCCGCCGAGCTGCGGCCCGACCACCCGCACGTGGTGCGGCTGCAGAGCCGCCCGCCGAACCAGGAGGGCGCCGGCGAGCTGACACTGCGGGACCTGGTCCGCCAGGCGCTGCGGATGCGCCCCGACCGGGTGGTGGTCGGCGAGGTCCGGGGCGCCGAGGTGCTGGACCTGCTCGCCGCGCTCAACACCGGCCACGAGGGCGGCTGCGGCACGGTGCACGCCAACGCGGCGGCCGATGTGCCGGCCCGGCTGGAGGCGCTGGGCTCGATGGCCGGCATGGGCCGGCTCGCCCTGCACAGCCAGCTGCAGTCGGCGCTCGACCTGGTGGTCCACCTGGTCCGCGACCCCCGGACCGGCCGGCGCCGGGTGGCCGAGGTGCACACCCTGGACCGGAGCACCGGCGGAATCACCGTCACCTCGCCCGCCGTGACCTTCGGTTCCGACGACTCGGTGGCCTGCGGCCCCGGCTGGGACCGGCTGCTGCGGCTCTGCAACGCGCGGGGCGTGCCGATCACCTGGGGGAGCCGATGACCGGGCGCCTGCTCCCGCTGCTGGCGGTGGTGCCGCTCTGCGGCGCCGCGGTGGCCGGCTGGCTCCGGGTCAACCAGCGGGCGGTGCGCCGGCGCAGGGGGTCGCTGCTGCTGCCGGGCGGGCCGCCCACCCGGCACCGGCCGTGGGCACGGGGGCGGGGGCGGCCGGGGTGGCTGGCGCCCGAGCTGGTCCTGCTGCCCTGCGGGCTGCTCGCCGGCTGGCAGCAGCACTCGCCGCTGCCGGCGGTCGCCGGAGCCCTGGCGATCGTCCCGGCCCGCCGCTGGCGGTGCGGCCGGCGAGCCGGGCGGCTGGAGCGGGACCGGGCCGCCGCGGTGGTCGAGCTGTGCGCCGCCGTGGCCGGCGAACTGCGCAGCGGAGCCACCCCCGAGCAGGCGCTGGAGACCGTGGTCGGCCCCGGCGGGGACGTGGCCCGCCGGCTCGGCTCCGAGGCCGCGGCCCGGCTGACCGCGGCCGCCCGCTACGGGGCGGACGTGCCCGCGGCACTGCGCTGGCTCGCCACCCTGCCGGGCGGCGGCGGTGCCAACGCCGTCTCGGCCTGCTGGCAGGTGGCCACCGGCAGCGGCACCGGGCTCGCCCCCGCGCTCGACCAGGTGGCCGAGGCGCTGCGCGCGGACCGGGTGCTGCGGGAGGAGATCCGCGGCGAGCTGACCGGGCCGCGGACCACGGCGCTGCTGCTCGCCGCGCTGCCGGCCTTCGGGCTGGTGCTGGGCAGCGCGCTCGGCGCCTCGCCGCTGCGCATCCTGCTGCACACTCCGGTCGGCCTGCTCTGCCTGGCCGGCGGGGCCCTGCTGGAGACGGCCGGGCTGCTCTGGACCGGCCGCATCGTCCGTCAGGCGATGGCGGACCTGGGCCTGCGGGCCGGCACCGGCTCCCGCCCCGGGCAGCAGGTACCGCTGCGGCCGGCCCGCCGGTCCGGCTCGCGCGGAGCGCGGCCCGGCGAGCGCGTCCGGCGACCGGGTCCGCCCGGACCCGGGAGGGGGCTGGCACGTCGGCGGGCGGGGAGCGGCTTCGACCGGCGGGTCCGGGGCACCGGGCCGCGGCGCCGGTCGGCTTGGGGATGCGCGATCGGAGCCGCGTCGTGACGGCGCGGTGGTGGGTGCCGGGCGGTGCGTCTCGGCGCCGGGACAGGGCCGGGGTCGGGGCCTGCGGTCGGAGGTGTCCTGTGGCAGCGGCTTCGGCTGCCGGGCGGTGCGGCTGGGGCGGCCTGCCCCGGCGCTGGACGGGTCTGGGGCCCTGTGGCCGGAGGGTCGCCGTGGTCCCGGATCGGTGGGTCCCGTGCAGGCCCACCCGGCTCTGGGACGGTCCGGGAGGCCAGGTTCCGGGGCCCGGGCTCGGAGCCGTGTCGTGAGTGCCTGGGCGGGGGTGGTGTGGTGAGCGGACTGCTCAGCCCCTACTCGGTGGCACCCGCGGTGCTGCCGGCCGGCCTGCTGGCCGCCGTGGCGCTCTCCTGCGGAACGGTGGTGGCGCTCTGCGCGGGCCGTCTGGCCCGTAGCCGACTGCGGCGGCGGGCGCTGTACCGGCGGACGCTCCGGCTCGCCCCACCCGCTGCCACCGCGGACCGCAAGCCCGCCGGGCGGCGGCGGAGGCCGACGGCACGGGCCCCGGGCGGGGCCGCCGCCCTGGCGGTGCTCGCCGGAGCGCTCACCGCCTGGCTGCTGCCCGGAGCGCTGGGGGCGCCGACAGGGGTGCTGGTCGCCGCGGTGGCGTGGCGGTTGGCCCCGGCGCTCCACTCCCCGGCGAACCAACGGGCCGATCGGGAACGGGAACTGCTCACCGCACAGCTCCCGTTGGCTGCCGATCTGCTCGCCGCCTGCCTGGGGTCGGCCACCTCGCCGGCCCAGGCGGCCGAGGCGGTGGCCCGTACCGTCGGGGGCCCGATGGAGCGCCGGCTCTCCGGCACCGCAGCCGAACTCGCCCTCGGCGCGCACCCGGAGGCCTGCTGGGACCGGTTCGGCGCGGGCAGCGCCGTGCTGGCCCCACTGGCCCGCTGCCTGATCAGAACCACGGTCAGCGGCGCCCCGCCGGCCCAGCCGCTGCGCGAACTCGCCGCCTCCCAGCGGTCGGCGGCCGCCCGGGCAGCACACGCCCGGGTGCGCAGGGCCGGGGTACTGGCCACCGCGCCGCTCGGCCTGTGCTTCCTGCCGGCCTTCGTGCTGATCGGCATCGCACCCGTGGTGGTGGGGCTGGTCTCCACCTTCGCGGACCGGCTCTGATGACCTACCTGATGGCTCATCAATTCATCGACCTCGCAGTGACATCACCCGAGGTCGGAGCAGTTGGCGGCTCCCCATGGACGGGCGAGCTCGCCGCAGTGACCAAACCGATCGGAGTACTCGCCATGACCCGCATCATCCACCCGGCCACCACCGTCGTCCCGATGGCCGGCCGCACCCCGTGCTCGATCCAGCGGCCCGCGCGTGGACCGCTGTTGGACGAGTACCAGGGCCTCGCCCGCCTGGTGGCGGTCGCTGCCCGCGAGCAGCGGAGCGCCCTCGTGGAGGCCCCGCCGGGCGCCTCCGGCGTCCCGGACGGTCCGGGCGCCCCGGATGCCCCCGACTCCCCGCCTGCCTCCCCGCCCGCCTGTCGAGCGGACTGCCGCGAGCGCCGTGACCTGCTGCGGCGACTCGCCGTCAGAACCCGTGCCTGGTGCGGTCGTCGCGGGATGGCGGCCGATGCCGGGATGTCCACCGCCGAGTACGCCATCGGCACGGTGGCGGCCTGCGGTTTCGCCGCCGTGCTCTACAAGACGGTCACCGGTGGCGCGATCGCCAGTGCGCTCACCGACCTGCTGGACCGGGCGCTCCATGCGGTCTGACCGCCGCCCGCGGGGCGGCCCGCTCCGGTGGGCCGCCGGCGTCTCGGCGCGGAGCCGGGCCGCGCCGGACGGCGGGTTCGTGACCGCGGAGACGGCCGTCGTGCTGCCGGTGCTGGTGATGCTGATGCTGCTGCTGGTCTGGGGCGTGCTGGTCGCGGCGGCCCAGCTGCGGTGCATCGACGCGGCCGGGCTGGCCGCCCGGGCCGCCGCCCGCGGTGAGCGGGACGCGGCGACCCGGGCCCGCGCGGTGGCACCGGCCGGGGCCGCGGTGGACGTGGTCGAGTCCGGCGACACCGTGCGGGTGCTGGTGGAGGCGGACTGCCCGGGGCTCGGGGCCCTCGGGTCCGGGATGTCCATGAAGGTGTCGGCGGTCGCCGTGGCCGCCAACGAGGCAGTCCTCGGAAGGGAGTGAGGAGTGAGCCGCAAGCCCGTCAACGACCCGGACCGGGGATCCGCGACGATCTGGATGGTCGGCCTGGCGCTGCTCGGCTTCGCGGTCTTCGGCGCCGCGCTCTCGCTCGGCGCGGTGCTGGCCGCCCGGCACCGCGCCGAGTCGGCCGCCGACTCGGCCGCGCTCGCGGCCGCCGGCCGGCTGCTGCTGGACGAGGACGGCGGCTGCGCCCGGGCGGCCGCGCTGGCCGCCGAGCACCGGGCGGCCCTGGTCTCCTGTACCGCCGACTTCGCGGCGGACAGCGTGGAGGTCGAGGTCCGGGTCCCGGTCCACGGGATCCGCCTGCCGATCGGACCGGCCGTCGGCCGGGCCCGGGCCGGCCCGGTCTGGTCGCTCGGCGACGCCGACGGCCTCGACCTGCCCGCGCAGCCGGGCGCCGAGCCCGAGGAGCCCGCCCGGCCCGTCGGCCGGACCGGCCGACGCTCACCCCTCCTCGCGCCGACCCGCGGGGCCGCCGGAACCTCCCGGTGCGCCGGGATCGCCGGGCGCCCCCGCCAGCAGCGTGGTGAGCAGCCGGACCGCACCGTCCTTGTCCAGCGGCTCGTTGCCGTTGCCGCACTTGGGCGACTGCACGCAGGACGGGCAGCCCCGCTCGCACTCGCAGGCCCGGATGGCGTCCCGGGTGGCGGTCAGCCATTCGACGGCGTGCCGGAAGCCGTGCTCGGCGAAGCCGGCCCCGCCCGGATGCCCGTCGTAGACGAAGACCGTGGGCAGCTCGGTGTCCGGGTGCAGTGGGACCGAGACGCCGCCGATGTCCCAGCGGTCGCAGGTGGCGAACAGCGGGAGCAGCCCGATCGAGGCGTGCTCGGCGGCGTGCGCGGCTCCCGGCAGCTGGTCGAACGGGACCAGGGCGTCCAGCAACTGCTCCTCGGTCACGGTCCACCAGACCGCCCGGGTGCGCAGCGTCCTGGGCGGCAGGTCCAGCTTGCTCTCGCCCAGCACCTCGCCGGTGGCGATCCGCTTGCGCAGGTAGCCGACCACCTGGTTGACGACCTCGACCGACCCGAAGTTGAGGGTCCCCTCGCCCCAGCGCACGGTGCGCTCGGTGGACATGACGGAGATGGAGGTGACGTCCCGTGCGGCGGTCGTGTACGAGGGATTGGCGGCGGAGACCAGGGCGACCGAGCTGTCCAGGTCGAGGTCGCGCACCAGGTAGGTGCGGCCTTGGTGGAGGTGGACGGCACCGGTGTGGACGGTGGTGTGCGCGGCCGCGGCGTCGACGGTACCGAGCAGCCGGCCGGTGGACTCCTCGACGACCTGCACCGGGTTCCCGCCGCTGCCGCGCAGGTCGACGGCGTCGGCCGCCCGCTCGCGCCTGGTCCAGTACCAGGCGCCGTCGGAGCGGCGCCGGAGCAGGCCGCGCCGCTCCAGCACCGGCAGCAGCTGCGCGGTACTCGGGCCGAACAGCTCGGAGTCCTCGGCGGTCAGCGGCAGTTCGGCGGCCGCGGCGCACAGGTGCGGGGCCAGCACGTGCGGGTTGTCGGGGTCGAGCACGGTGGCCTCGACGGGCCGTTCGAAGAGCGCCTCGGGGTGGTGCACAAGGTAGGTGTCCAGCGGGTCGTCCCGGGCGATCAGCACCGCCAGCGCGCCCTGCGCCTCCCGTCCGGCCCGGCCCGCCTGCTGCCAGAGCGAGGCCCGGGTGCCCGGGTAGCCGGCCAGCAGCACCGCGTCCAGGCCGGAGACGTCCACGCCGAGCTCGAGCGCGGAGGTGGAGGCCAGGCCGAGCAGCCGGCCCGAGTGCAGGTCGCGCTCCAGCGCGCGCCGCTCCTCGGGCAGGTAGCCGCCCCGGTAGGCGGCCACCCGGTTGGCGAGCTGGGGCTCCAGGTTGTCCTGGGCCTGCAGCGCCACCAGTTCGGCGGCGCGCCGGGAGCGGACGAAGGCCACCGTCCGGGTGCCCTCGGCCACCAGGTCGGTGAGCAGGTAGGCGGTCTCGGCGGTGGCGGTCCGCCGGACCGGGGCGCCGTGCTCGCCGACGTGCTCGGTCAGCGGCGGCTCCCAGAGCGCGAAGACCAGCGGGCCGCGCGGTGAGCCGTCCTCGGTGACCGCCACGGCCGGCAGGCCGGTGAGCCGTTCGGCGGCCGCCGCCGGGTCCGCTGAGGTCGCCGAGGCCAGCAGGAAGGCCGGGTCGGAACCGTAGCGGCGGCAGACCCGGCGCAGCCGCCGAAGCACCTGGGCGACGTGCGAGCCGAAGACGCCCCGGTAGCTGTGGCACTCGTCCACCACCACGTAGCGCAGCGCCTTCAGGAAGGTGGACCAGCGGGGGTGGGCCGGCAGGATGCCGCGGTGCAGCATGTCCGGGTTGGTCAGCACGTAGGAGGCGTACTGCCGGACCCACTCGCGCTCCTGCGGCGGGGTGTCGCCGTCGTAGAGCGCCGCGCGGACCCGTTCCGGGGCGAGTTCGGCGGCCCGGCGCCGCTGGTCCGCCGCCAGCGCCTTGGTCGGGGCCAGGTAGAGGGCGGTGGCGCCGCGCCCGTTCGGCGCCTCGGTGCCGTTCAGCAGGTCGCTCAGCACCGGCGCCAGATAGCCGAGCGACTTGCCCGAGGCGGTTCCTGTGGCGAGCACCACAGTCTGACCGGATTTGGCCAGGTTCATCGCCTCGACCTGGTGCGTCCACGGCTCCCGGATGCCCAGTTCCAGGGCCGCCGCGCGGATCTCGGGGCGCACCGAGTCCGGCCATGGGGCGTGCCGCCCCTGGCGCGCGGGGAGATGCTCCGTATGGGTGAGCCGGTCGGAGCGCCCCCGGGCGGTGGCCAGGGTGTCGAGCAGGGCTTCCGGCGGGCGATGGCTGGGCGGCATGGAGACCCAGTGTGTCACTGGAGTGACGGAGAATCGTTGCAAGCCATCGTGCGGGCATGCTGCCAGGTGGTTGAATGATGCGGTGGCGGCCGATTGGCCGGACCGGCGGCACCTGAGCCGGTCGCTCGACCATGCGGTGGAGACCGTTCGCGCGGTGGAGACCGGCGGTGGAGACCGCCCTCGGCGGGATCGGCGGCTTCGGTCGCCGACACTGTCCGAGTCGCCGTAGAGAACGCAATGTGACCTAGCAAGGCAAGGTGCTGGAGGTTCCGTGGACCTGTCCCTGTCGACCCGTACTGTCGGCGACCGCACGGTCGTCGAGGTTGGCGGCGAGATCGATGTGTACACCGCCCCTAAGCTTCGCGAGCAGCTGGTCGAGCTCGTCAACGACGGCAGCTACCACCTGGTCGTCGACATGGAGGGCGTGGACTTCCTGGACTCGACCGGTCTGGGCGTGCTGGTGGGTGGCCTGAAGCGGGTGCGCGCGCACGAGGGATCGCTGCGCCTGGTGTGCACCCAGGAGCGCATTCTGAAGATCTTCCGGATCACCGGTCTGACCAAGGTGTTCCCGATCCACTCCTCGGTGGAAGAGGCCGTCGAGTCCACCGACTGACCTGGCAGGGCCCGGGAGTCCGCGGTGCGGGCGCCCGGGCCTGACCACTGCCTTGGAGCGGCCCCGGCGGTCGGCAGTTCGCGGTCCAGGACCGTCGGACTTCCGGCCCGGCCGGGCCGGTTGGCCTGACGTCCGGGTATCCGGGCGCGGGAGACCCGAGAGGGAGAGATGGCAACCGTCGAACTGCGCTTCAGCCCCCTGCCCGAACACGTGCGGACGGCACGGCTGGTGGCGGCGGCGGTGGCCAGACGCGCCGGCGTGGACGAGTCGGTGCTGGACGAGCTCCGGCTGGCCGTCGGCGAGGCCTGCTCGCGGGCCGTCGGACTGCACCAGCAGGTCGGCAAGGGCGGTGCCGTCCGGGTCGCGCTGATCGACCAGGAGAAGCGGTTCGTCATCGAGGTCGGTGACGGTGCCGGCCAGGTCGGCGAGCCGGCCGAGCCTGCAGGCGGCAGCGGCGACGGTGCCGATCCGGCCGAGGACGCGCTGGGCCTGGCCGTGATCACCGGCCTGGTCGAGGACCTCGAGGTCGGCCAGGACGACGACGGCGGCCTGATCCGGATGAGCTGGCCGATCAACCCGGCCTGAGCCCCGGTGCGAGCCCGACCCGGACGGCGGCGGCCGAGTCCGGCCGCCGGGCCGTGAGACACAATTGACAGACTGTTGAAGCTGCCGCTTCGCCGAGTCCGGCGCGACCTGACTCAGCGAAGGAACAGCCATGCGGATCCGCATCCTCTGGCCGGCCGGCCAAGCCACCGCGACCCTGCGGTCGACCCCCACCAGCGAGGCGCTCTGGGCAGCGCTGCCGATCGTCGCGTCGGCCAGTACCTGGGGCGAGGAGGTGTACTTCGGCACCCCGGTGAGCGTGCCCCTGGAGGCGGACGCCCAGCAGGTGGTGGAACCGGGCACCGTGGCCTTCTGGACCGACGGGGACAGCCTGGCGCTGCCGTACGGCCCCACCCCCGTCTCGCGCGGCCAGGAGTGCCGCCTGGCCAGCCCCTGCAACCTGCTGGGCATACTGGACGGCGATCCGCAGCGGCTGCGCACCGTGCACCCCGGCGACCCGATCCGGGTCGAGCGCGCCTGACCCTGCCCGTACCCGTGCCCGCCCCTGTGTCTGCCCTGTGCCTGCCCCGGTACCGGGAACCGTTCCGGTGGCCGGGCTCGTCGGTCGGGGGGTGTCGGGTAGGTTCACCCGGGACGGACGGCGACTGACGGAGGGCTCTCCAGGTGGACGGGCGAGTGCGGGTGGACGGCGGGCGGGACGGAGCGCGGCGCTCCCGGGCGGGCGGCGCGGGCCGGGTGCTCGCACTGCCGCTGCTCGGGGCGCTGCTCGCCACCGGTGCGGCGGCCTGCAGCGGCAGCGACAACGGTGCGGCGCTCGACGGCTGGGCCAAGCAGGTCTGCGACGGGCTGCGCGACCCGGTCGCGCAGTCCCGGACCGCGCTCGCCGACACCGCCCAGGTCAAGCCCGACGAGGCGCCCGCGGACCTGCAGAAGCGGCTGGCCGCCGACCTGGGCACCCTGGTCACCGCCAACCAGCAGATCGCCGACGTGATGGACAAGGCCGGAGCTCCGAAGGTCGACAACGGCGCCGGCGTCCAGAAGGACGCGGTCAACGAGCTGCGACAGGCCTCCCAGGGCTTCCAGGACGTGCAGCAGAAGCTCTCCGCGCTCTCCACCGACGACCAGGCGAAGTTCGCCGACGGCCTGAAGAGCATCGGAGACCAGGCCCAGCAGATGGCCAAGCTGTCCAACGGCGCGATGACCACCGTGCAGAGCGGCGACCTCGGCAAGGCGATCGCCAAGCAGCCCGGCTGCCGCACCGCCGCCTCCGGCAGCCCGATGCCCAACGCGGCGCCCTCCGGCAGCGGTGCCCCGGCCGGCAGCGGCGCTCCGACCGACGGCGGGTCGCCCGCGGCCGGCGGCGCGCCGGCGCAGTCCGGCAGCCCTGCCCCGGCCGCCTCCGGCAGTCCGGCGGCCGGCGGTAGCCCCGCGGCGAGCGGCAGCCCGGCGGCCGCCGCCTCCGGCAGCCCCAGCGGTTCCGCCTCCCCGCATTGACGCCTCCCCGCACTGACGCCCCGCTCACGCTGCGCCGACGACGCGCGGGCAACCCGCACGGGACCGCGCCCTGACGCTGCGTGGAACCCGTACCGACGCTGCACGGGACCGGCGGCAGGAGGCGGGAGAATGGGCGGGTGACCACGCTTCCCGCCCCCGACCCCACCCGCCTCGCCCGTCTGCGGGAGGCGCTGCTGACCGCCTCCTACACCGCCGACGGCTGCCTCGACCTGCTCGGCCCGACCGCCTACGCGGCCCTGGCCCGCAGCGAGGCGGTGCCCGCGCTGCGCGCGACCCGGGGCGGCACCCCGCTGGAGACGCTGATCCGGCTCTTCCTGCTGCAGCAGCCCGCCCCGCGCGCGGCCGCCGCCGCTGCGCTGCCGGTCGAGGACTGCCTGGCCGACGGCTGGCTGCTGGCCGACGGCGACCGGGTGCGGGCCACCGTGGACGTCCGTCCGTACGCCAACGAGGTGGCCGGCCAGGAGAGCGCCGACGCCTGGGTGGTCTCCGACCTGGGTTGCGCGGTCGGCGGCGCGGGCGGCATCGGCGCCGGCGGCAGCACGGCCGGCGTGCCCCGGCGCGAGCTGGTGCTCGGCGTCGGCGGCGCCTCCACCACGCTGGCCAACCTGGCCGTCCGCCGCCCGGTCCGCAGCGCGCTGGACCTGGGCACCGGATCCGGCGTCCAGGCCCTGCACGCGGCCCGGCACGCCCAGCGGGTGACCGCCACCGACCTCAACCCCCGCGCGCTGGCCTTCGCCCGCCTCACCCTGGCGCTCTCCGGCTTCGACCAGGTGGAGACCGCCGAGGGCAGCCTCTTCGAGCCGGTCGGCGAGCAGCGGTTCGACCTGATCGTCTCCAACCCGCCGTTCGTGATCTCGCCCGGCAGCCGCTTCGTCTACCGGGACGGCGGGATGGCCGGCGACGAGCTCTGCCGCTCCCTGGTGCGCGGCGCCGCCGAGCGGCTGGTGCCCGGCGGCTACTGCCAGCTGCTGGCGAACTGGCAGCACGTCAAGGGCGAGGACTGGCACGACCGGCTGGCGGGCTGGGTGGCCGGGACCGGCCTGGACGCCTGGGTGGTCCAGCGCGAGGTGCAGGACGTGGCGCAGTACGCCGAGCTGTGGCTGCGCGACGGCGGCGACCACCTGGCCGCCCGGGAGGCCTACGAGGCCCGCTACGGCGAATGGCTGGACGCCTTCGAGGCGGGCGGCGTGGAGGGCATCGGCTTCGGCTGGATCACCCTGCGCAATTCGGGCAGCGAGCGCCCCGCCGTGCGGATCGAGGAGTGGCCGCACCCGGTGGAGCAGCCGCTCGGCCCGCACATCGAGCAGTGGTTCGCCCGCCAGGACTTCCTGCGCGAGCACGACGACGCCGCGCTGCTCGCCGCCCGCTACGTGCTCGCCGAAGAGGTGCTGCAGGAGCAGGTCGGCGCGCCCGGTGCCGAGGACCCGGAGCACGTGGTGCTGCGGCAGGGCCGGGGCATGCGGCGGGCGACCAAGGTGGACACCGTGGGCGCCGGTTTCGCCGGGGTCTGCGACGGCTCGCTGGCGGCCGGTGAGATCGTCGACGCGATCGCCCAGCTGCTCGGTGAGGACCGCCTGGTGCTCCGCGACCGGGTGCCGGAGTCGCTGCGGCTGCTGGTCGAGCAGGGCTTCGTCCAGCCGGTCTGACGGCCGCTCCCGGAGTCGGTCCGGAGGCTGTTCTGACGCGCGCTCAGCAGCCCTGCGGCCGCCGCCGGATGGCAGATCCGTTCACCCAGTCGTGATCCCGCGTTCTCCTCACGTCCCCCGTGAGTCGGCCTCCGGTTGGCCGCCGGTTGCCACCCTGCGGGAACGTGGCCCCGTGCGGGCCGGGCGAGCGGGGGGACCGGGTGGAGACGCCGACGGCGGGGGTCGCGGGGGGCGTGCTGGCGCTCTTCGGAGGCGCACTGTTGTTCTGGTGCGCGGCTGAGCTGCGCCTTCGCCACCGGCTGCGGCGGCACGGCGTTCCGGTGACCGCCCTGGTGGTGCCCGACACGGCCGCCGGCCAGGCCGCCGATCCGGCCCCGCTGCTCTCCTACGCCACGCTCTCCGCGCACGGCACCGAGGCCGCCGTGGTGCTGGCCCGCCCACGCGGCAGCACGCCGCTGAGCCGCCCGGCCGGGCTCTCGCCGGGCAGCTCGGTCCGGGTCCACTACGATCCCCGCGAGCCGTCCCGGGTGGTGTTCGCCGACCGCGGCCCGGCCCCTTCGCTGCTGCAGGACACCCTCTGGCCGCTGCTCGGCGTCGGAGCCCTGGCCGCCGGCCTCGGCCTGCTGGCCGCCGCGCTCTGACGCGGGCCGGTCGGCCGCGCCGGGGCTCGACCACTCAGCGCAGTCGGCGGGTGACCCGGCGTCAGGGCGCTGGGCGGCGGTTTCGCGCCCGATTAGCGCGAGCTTTCGGCCGGTTCCGGCCGGTTCGGCGGCCTGCGGACGCCCCCGACGCGAGAACCGCGCGGCGCCGGGGTCCATCATCGGGTTACCGTTCGAGTGGCGTCGGTCGGCCTTGCCGGTGAAAAAGCGGGATCCGTCCGTTTGACAAGGGTGACCAGGGTACGGTCACACTCCGCAGGTGGGGTCGTCGCAATGCGGTCACCCCCGGCGGTGGTGTGCCGGGCGTCGGCCAGCCGTCGGCCAGCACACACGAAGCGACCGGGAGAGAAGAGCGAAGGTGTCCCCGAGCAGCGAGACCGCGCAGGGCGGTAAGCGACTCGTCATTGTCGAGTCGCCCGCCAAGGCGAAGACGATCAAGGGCTACCTCGGCCCCGGCTACATCGTCGAGGCGAGCGTCGGGCACATCCGCGACCTGCCGAAGACGGCAGCCGAAGTGCCGGACAAGTACACCGGCGAGTTCCGTCGGCTCGGGGTGGACGTCGACCACGACTTCACCCCCATCTACGTGGTCAGCCCCGAGAAGAAGGCCCAGGTCACCAAGCTCAAGCAGCTGCTCGCGGAGTCCGACGAGCTCTTCCTGGCCACCGATGAGGACCGCGAGGGCGAGGCCATCGCCTGGCACCTGCAGGAGGTGCTGAAGCCGAAGGTCCCGGTCAAGCGGATGGTCTTCCACGAGATCACCAAGGCCGCGATCCAGGAGGCTGTGGCCAACCCGCGCGAGCTGAACCAGCGTCTGGTGGACGCCCAGGAGACCCGCCGGATCCTCGACCGCCTCTACGGCTACGAGGTCTCCCCGGTGCTCTGGAAGAAGGTCATGCCGAGCCTCTCGGCCGGCCGCGTCCAGTCGGTCGCCACCCGTCTGGTGGTCGAGCGCGAGCGCGAGCGGATCGCCTTCACCTCGGCCTCCTACTGGGACCTGACCGCCGTCTTCGGCACCGGCCGCACCCCCGCGGACGCCGCCAACCCGGAGACCTTCGGCGCCCGGCTCTCCGCCGTGGACGGCCGGCGGATCGCCAGCGGCCGCGACTTCGGCCAGGACGGCCAGCTCAAGACCGCCAACACCCTGCACCTGGACGAGCAGGCCGCCCGCTCGCTGGCCGCCGCCCTGGAGCAGACCGCGTTCAGCGTCCGCAGCGTCGAGTCCAAGCCGTACCGTCGCTCGCCCTACGCGCCGTTCCGCACCACCACGCTGCAGCAGGAGGCCAGCCGCAAGCTGGGCTTCGGCGCCAAGCGGACCATGCAGGTGGCCCAGAAGCTGTACGAGAACGGCTTCATCACCTACATGCGCACCGACTCGACCACGCTCTCCGAGACGGCCGTCAGCGCCGCCCGGGCCCAGGTCACCCAGCTCTACGGCGCCGACTACCTGCCGGAGGCCCCCCGGGTCTACGCCAGCAAGGTCAAGAACGCCCAGGAGGCGCACGAGGCGATCCGCCCCTCCGGCGACCGCTTCCGCACCCCGGCCGAGACCGCCCTGAGCGGCGACGACTTCAGGCTCTACGAGCTGATCTGGATGCGCACCGTCGCCTCCCAGATGAAGGACGCGGTCGGCCAGTCGGTCAGCGTCAAGGTGGCCGGCACCTCGGCCGACCGGCGGGAGGTCGAGTTCACCGCCTCCGGCAAGATCATCACCTTCCACGGCTTCCTCAAGGCCTACGTGGAGGGCGCCGACGACCCCAACGCCGAGCTGGACGACCGCGAGCGCCGGCTGCCCCAGGTCACCGAGGGCGACCCGCTGGCCGCCGAGCAGCTCAGCCCCGAGGGCCACGCCACCAAGCCGCCGGCGCGCTACACCGAGGCCTCGCTGGTCAAGGAGCTGGAGGAGCGGGAGATCGGCCGCCCCTCGACCTACGCCTCGATCATCGACACCATCATCAACCGCCGCTACGTGTTCAAGAAGGGCACGGCCCTGGTGCCGTCCTTCCTCTCCTTCGCGGTGGTCAACCTGCTGGAGAAGCACTTCGGCCGGCTGGTCGACTACGACTTCACCGCGAAGATGGAGGACGACCTCGACCGGATCGCGGCCGGCCAGGCCGAGTCGGTGCCGTGGCTGAAGCGCTTCTACTTCGGTGAGGGCGAGGGCGCGGGCGGTGCCGCCGACGCCGGCAACGGCGACGGCGACCACCTGGGCGGCCTCAAGGAGCTGGTGACCGACCTGGGCGCGATCGACGCCCGGGAGATCAGCTCGTTCCGGCTCAGCGACGACATCACGCTGCGGGTCGGCCGCTACGGCCCGTACGTGGAGAAGGCCGCCACCGAGGCCGACCAGCCCGGCCAGCGCGCCGACATCCCCGACGAGCTGCCGCCGGACGAGCTGACCGTCGAGCTGGCCGAGGAGCTGCTGGCCAAGCCCAGCGGCGACTACGAGCTGGGCAACGACCCGCAGACCGGCCACATGCTGGTCGCCAAGGACGGCCGCTACGGCCCGTACGTCACCGAGATCCTGCCCGAGGGCACCCCGAAGACCGGCAAGAACGCGGTCAAGCCGCGCACCGCCTCGCTCTTCAAGACGATGTCCCTGGACACCGTCACCCTGGACGACGCGCTGCGGCTGCTCTCGCTGCCCCGGGTGGTCGGCACCGACGCCGAGGGCGTGGAGATCACCGCGCAGAACGGCCGCTACGGGCCGTACCTCAAGAAGGGGACCGACTCGCGCTCGCTCACCAGCGAGGACCAGCTCTTCACGGTCACCCTGGAGGAGGCGCTGGCGATCTACGCCCAGCCCAAGCAGCGCGGCCGGGCCGCCGCCGCCCCGCCGCTGCGCGAGCTGGGCACCGACCCGGTCAGCGAGCGGCCGGTGGTGGTCAAGGACGGCCGGTTCGGCCCGTACGTGACCGACGGCGAGACCAACGCGACGCTCCGCAAGGACGACGACGTCGCCACCATCACGCCGGAGCGCGGCTACGAGCTGCTGGCGGAGAAGCGGGCCCGCGGGCCGGTGAAGAAGACCGCCAAGAAGGCGCCGGCGAAGAAGGCCACCGCGAAGAAGACGGCGGCCAAGAAGACCACGGCCACCAAGACGGCCGCGGCCAAGAAGACAGCCGCCAAGAAGACCACGACGGCCACGAAGGCCACTGCGGCGAAGAAGACCGCGGCCAAGAAGACGACGGCCGCCAAGTCGGCCGGCGACTCGGGCGCCGAGGACTGACCGGGTGACGCGGAACGCGGCGACCGAGCCGCGTTCCGCGTCACAACCCGGTCATAGCGGCGTTCGACCGGGCCATGCGCCTCTTGACGCCGCGCCCCGCCCGCTACGCTGACCGTATGACGAGCGAGGAGCAGCCCACCCCCACTGTGCCCGCCCTCCCCGAAGTGGTGCCCGCCGGAACACCCGGCGAGCGGGCGCGCGCGTTGCTGCGGTCGCGCCCGTACCGCCGGTTGTGGACGGCTCAGCTGATCAGCGGTACCGCCGACCGGTCGGCCTTCCTGGTGCTGCTCGCGCTCACCGTGGTGGCGGCCGGCACCGCCGGGCAGTTCGGCGGCGGCTACCGCGGCGCCGCCTTCGCGCTCACCCTGGTCTTCGCGGCCCGGCTGCTCGCCGCCGGCCTGGTCGGGGTGGCGCTGCTCGGCCCGCTGCACCGTCTGGTCACCGGTCCGCTGGACCGCCGCTGGACGCTGATCGCCGCCGACGGGCTGCGCGCCCTGCTGATCGGCATCGCGCCCTGGTGGCCGGTCTGGACCCACCAGTCGACGCCCGCCTACCTGCTGCTCGGCACCGTCTTCGTCAGCGGTGCGGCCGAGCGGGTCTGGTCCACGGCCAAGGGCGCGATCACGCCCACCCTGCTCCCGGTCGGCAACCCGTACGCGGCTCCCGCCGAGCAGCGCCCCTCGGCCGCCAACCTGGAGACCGTGCGCACCATCGACATGCGCACCGGCTGGGCCACCGTGCCGCTGGCCGCCGTCGTCCTGATCGCCTGCACGCTGGTGAACAACCTGCTCGCCGCGCTCGGCTCGGACTGGCTGCGCTACCACCAGCTGGCCTCGGCCGCGGTCGGCTCGGCGGTGCTCTTCGGCGCCTCGGCCGTGCTGCTCTTCCAGCAGCAGGACCTGCCGGCCCGGGCCGGCGGCCCCGTCCCCGTCTCGCCGCTGCAGGGCCTCAAGGCACCCACCGACGCCACCCCGGGCCCGGCGCTCGGCAAGGGCCGCACCGGCTCCGCCCCGTACTTCACCTTCGCGATCGCCGCCGCCTACGCCGCGGTGGCCGGCACCGCCGCGCTGGCCTTCTTCACCGCCGCCGAGCACGGCGCCGGCCCGATCGGGTACGGCCTGCTGGTGCTGGCGGCGACCGGGCTGCCCTGGCTCGGCCTGCGGCTCACCCGGGTGACGCTGCCCGCGCTCTCCCGCCGCCGGCTGCTCGCGATCGGGCTGCTCATCATCGGTGCCGCGCTGATCCTGGCCGGCCTGGTCTTCGACTACGTGCTGATCCTGCTGCTCACCTCGGTGGCGGCGGTGGCCGCCGGCCTGGTGATCGGGGTCGGCCGGGCGCTGCTCGCCCAGGAGGTCGAGGAGGCCCGGCTGCCCAAGGTCACCGAGCACCTGTACGCGGTGCTGCGGCTGGTGGTCGGCGCCGCGCTGCTCGGCATGCCGCTGCTGGCCGCCGCCTACGGCGAGGTGGACTACGGCAACCGGACGCCCGGCACCTTCACCTTCGTGCACGGCGGCGCCGCGATCGCCGTGGCCACCGCCGGCGTGCTGACCCTGGCGCTGGCCGGCCTGGTGCTGCTGCGCACCGACGACCAGCGCGGCACCGTGCCGTTCGGCCGGGAGCTGCTGGAGGCGCTGGGCGGCGGCCGCGAGGTGCCGGAGCACCGGGTCAGCGGCACCGGCTTCTTCATCGCCCTGGAGGGCGGCGACGGGGCCGGCAAGTCCACCCAGGCGCAGGCGCTGGCCGAGTGGATCCGCAGCAAGGGCCACGAGGTGGTGCTGACCCGCGAGCCCGGCGGCAGCCCGGTCGGGCAGCGGCTGCGCGGCCTGGTGCTGGACGTCGGCAACACCGGCCTGTCGCACCGGGCCGAGGCGCTGATCTACGCGGCCGACCGGGCCGAGCACGTGGAGAACGTGATCCGGCCCGCGCTGGCCCGCGGCGCCGTGGTGATCACCGACCGCTACATGGACTCCTCGATCGCCTACCAGGGCGCCGGCCGCGACCTGGCCGCCACCGAGGTGGCCCGGATCTCCCGCTGGGCCACCGGCGGGCTGGTGCCCGACCTGACCGTGGTGCTGGACGTGGACCCGGAGCGGGCCCGCGAGCGGTTCACCGAGGCGCTGGACCGGCTGGAGAACGAGCCGGTGGAGTTCCACACCCGGGTCCGGGCCGGCTTCCTGGCGCTGGCCGCCGCTGACCCGGCCCGCTACCTGGTGGTGGACGCCGGCAAGGCACCGGCCATGGTCACCACCGCGATCCGGCACCGGCTGGACCGGGAGCTGCCGCTCTCCGAGCAGGAGAAGGAGGCCCGCCGGGAGCGCGAGCGGCTGGCTCGCGAGGAGGCCGAGCGGCGTGCCGCCGAGGAGGCCCGGCAGAAGGCGGAGGCCGAGGCGGCCGAGCGCAAGCGCCAGGAGCTGCTGGAGCAGCTCCGCGCCGAGCAGGCCGAGAAGGAGCGGCTGGCCCGTGAGGAGGCCGCTCGCAAGCAGGCCGAGGAGGACCGGAAGAAGGCCGAGGAGGCTCGGCTCGCCGCCGAGGCCGAGGCGGCCCGGCAGGCGGCCCGGGCCGAGGAGGAGCGCAAGGCGGAGGAGGCCCGGCTGGCCGCCGAGGCCGAGGAGAAGGCCCGCCGGGACGCGGAGGCCGCTGCCGCCGCCGAGTTCCAGCGCCAGCGCGACGTGCAGCGCGAGGAGCAGCGCCGGCGCGCCGAGGAGGCGCTGCAGCGGGCCGAGGCGGCCCGGCAGGCGGAGGCCGCCGCGGCGGCGGCCCGGGCGGCCAATGACGCGGAGGCGGTGACCGAGGAGATCTCGGAGCGGGACCGGCAGGCGGCGGTGGCCGCGGCGGACCGGCTGGCCGCCGAGCGTGCGGAGGACGGTGCGGACGGCCCGGAGAGCGCACTGGAGCGCACGGCGGTGCTGCCGGCGGTCTCCGCGCCGGGTGCCGCGGACGAGACGGCCGTGCTGCCGGCGGTGCCGGGGAAGCCGGGCGGCAAGGCGGAGCGGCCGGACGCGGGGCGGCCTGAGCAGGCGCGGCCGGAGTCCGTGCGGCCCGAGCAGGCGCGGCCGGAGTCGGCCGTGGAGCGCACCGCGGTGCTGCTGCCGGTGGCGGACGCTCCCGGTGCTGCGTCGCGGGGCGCGTCGGGCGGGTCCGCCGGTGCGCCGGGCGGCGGCGCCGGTGCGTCGCGTGCCGCGGCCGGCGGTGCGCCGGCCGGGAAGGCCAAGCTGCTGCCGGTGCGGCCGGTCGAGGACCGGGTGCCGCCTGGCCTCTGGCGCGCTGAGCCCACCGAGCCCACCGAGCCCGCCGAGCCGGCCGGGGAGCAGGCGGCCCGGCCCCCGCGCCGGCCGTCCTGGGCCGAGGAGACCCCGATGGACGACCTGCCGAGCCTGACCGACTCGCTGCTCGGCTCCCGCGAGGAGTGGGCCCGCTGGGACGCCGAGGAGCCGGACGGCGAGGACGGTGGCCGCGGCCGCAAGCGCCGCAAGTAGGCCGCGAGGCGCCCGGCCCGCCGCGGGTTGTCCGCGGCGGCCCGTATGCTCGCTGGCGGAAGGCGTGCAAGGCGCGACGGGCAGGGGCGCCGCAGGGCGCGGAGCGTGGGAGCAGCGGTGACCGTCTGGGACGACCTGGTGGGTCAGGATCGGGTGGTCGGGCAGCTGACCGCCGCGGCCTCGGCCGCCCGGGCCACGGTGCTCGCCGGCCGCTCCGGCACCCCCGAGCCCGGCGCCAACGCCTCGCTGATGACGCACGCCTGGCTCTTCACCGGCCCGCCCGGCGCCGGCCAGACCACCGCCGCCCGCGCCTTCGCCGCCGCCCTGCAGTGCACCAGCCCGGACCTGGAGCTGGGCGGCGTGCCCGGCTGCGGGTTCTGCGAGGGCTGCCACACCGTGATGGCGGAGAGCCACGCGGACGTGAAGTTCGTCCGCAGCGACGGCCTGTCGATCGGCGTCGGCGACATGCGCGACCTGGTGCTGCGGGCCTCCTCCTACCCGACCGGCGGCCGCTGGTCGGTGATCCTTATCGACGCCGCCCACCGGCTCACCGAGGCGGCGGCGAACGCGCTGCTCAAGGGCGTGGAGGAGCCCTCGCCGCGGACCGTCTGGCTGCTCTGCGCGCCCTCGGTGCAGGACACCCTGCCGACCATCCGCTCGCGCTGCCGCCACCTGGTGCTGCGCACCCCGGCGCCGGAGGCGGTGGCCGACCTGCTGGTCCGCCGGGACGGGGTGGCGCCGCAGCTCGCCGAGCTGGCGGCCCGGGCCGGCCAGGGCGACGTGGAGCGCGCGCGCCGGCTCGCGGTGGACGAGCAGACCCGCACCCGGCGTCTTGAGGTGCTGCGGATCCCGCTGGAGGTCGGCGACATCGGCGGCTGTCTGGCCGCCGCCCAGCGGCTGGTGGACACCGCCAAGGCCGATGCCGAGGCGCTGGCCGAGACCCGGGACGCCAAGGAGACCGAGGACCTGAAGGCCGTCTACGGCGCGGCCGAGGGCCTGGGCGGCAAGGCGCCGCGCGGCATGGCCGGCGCGGTCAAGGAGCTGGAGAAGCGGCAGAAGAGCCGGGCCACCCGGACCCGCCGGGAGACCCTGGGCACCGCCTTGCTGGACCTGCTCGGCTTCTACCGGGACGTGCTGGCGCTGCAGCTCGGCGCGCCCGGCCTGCCCGCCAACCAGGACGTCCGCCCGGCCCTGGACCGGGTCGCCGCCGCCGGGCCGCCGGAGGCCACCCTGCGCCGGATCGAGGCCGTGCTGGCCTGCCGCACGGCGCTGGACCGCAACGTTGATCCGCTGCTGGCCGTGGAGGCCATGACGGTCGCGCTGCGGGCCGGCTGACGGCCCGTCGGCCGGGGGCGGCGGCACGGCGGCGCACTTCGCTCGTTCGAGTGAACACCGGGAACCGGCCTGCCCGCTGCGCCGGTTCCGGGCCGGTGTCCCGCACGCTGTGGAGCGAGCGCGCCGGGGCGGCGCGGTAGCGAATCCTCGCGAGGTGGTGCCCGATGTCCCGTCCGCTGCTGCTGTCGCTGGCCGCCGTGGTGCTGCTGGCCGGCTGCTGGCTGGCCCGCGGTGCGCTGGGCCGGTGGCGCGGTGAGCAGGCCGCGCTGGTCTACGAGCTGGTGTCCGACCTGCGCCCGGTGCTGTTCAGGCTCGGCTCGGCGCTGCTCTGCGGCCTGGGCGCGACCGCGCTGGCGGTCACGGCCCTCTTCTCCGGGCCACGGCCGACCGGTCCGACGGCCCGTCAGGCGGCCGTCGAAGCGGTGAGCGCGCAGCCGGTCCGGGCGGTGCAGCCCGCGCCGCCCTCCGAGGCCCCGTCGGCCCCGCCGGTGCCAGCCGCCCCGCACTTCGACAGCATCGGGCACCCGGCCGACGGCGAGCTGCTGCAGGCGGCGGTGGCCGGGACGGACGGCCGGCCGCGCACCGTTCGGGTCTGGCTGCCGCCGCACTACGCCGACGACCAGTCGGCCCGCTACCCGGTGCTGGTGCTCCAGGCGGCCGCCCCGGGCCGGACCGCCGACGCCGACCTGCCGGACGTCTTCGACGGCCTGGCCTCGGCGATCAAGCTGGGCCGCACCAGCCCGTTCGTGGCCGTCGCCCCCGCCGCGCCGACCGGCACCGAGCACCCCTGCGAGCTGGCCGCCGCGGCCCCGCAGTCGCTGGCCGACGACGCCCGGGTGCGCGCCGCCGTGACCGCCGCCTTCCGCACCCTGCCGCCCGGCCCGGCCGGCTGGGCGGCGCTCGGGGTGGCGGACGCCGCGCCCTGCGCCGTGGCCGCGGGCCTGACCCGGCCCGACCTGTACGGCGCGACGGCCGGCGTCTCCGGCCGCTACGACCCGGCCGCCCTCGCCCAGGCGGCCGCTGACGCCCCGCCGGGCCCGGCGCCCCGGGTGCTGCTGGCCGCCGCCAAGGCCGACGCGGACGGCCTGGCCGCCGCCCACCGGCTGGCCGACGCGCTGCACGCCGGCCGCGGCCAGGCGCCCCGGGCGGTGGTGAAGCTCTCCGACGTGGTGCAGGACTTCACCCCGGACCGGGAGCGGCTGCGCCTGGTCCGGCTGGCGGCCCAGTACCTGGGCGACACGCTGGCGCACCCGGCCGGCTGACCCGCCGCCGCCCGCTACGCTCGACGCCGACCACCGAGGGAGAACCACCCATGCCGCAGCCCGCCGCGCTGTTGAGGACGGTGGCCGCGCTGGCCGCCGCCGGCCTGCTGCTCGCCGGGTGCAGCGGCGGCCGCCCGGCCGCGGCGCCCGCGGAGCGGATGCCGCCCTCCTCGGACGGCCACGCCGCCGCCCCCGCACCGGTGCCGCTGCGGCCGCTGCCGACCGAGGTGCCGGCCGCGCTGGCCCCCTACTACCAGCAGCAGCTCTCCTGGCAGCCGTGCGACAACGGCTTCCAGTGCGCCAAGGTCAAGGTGCCGCTGGACTACGACCACCCCGGCACCGGCGACCTCAGCCTGGGCGCGGTGCGCCGCCCGGCGGACGGCGCGGGCGGCCGGCAGCGGCTCGGCTCGCTGCTGCTCAATCCGGGCGGGCCCGGCGGCTCGGCGGTGGAGTACGTGGAGGCGGTGGCGGGCGGCTACCAGCCGGTGGTCCGGGCCGCCTACGACCTGGTCGGCCTGGACCCGCGCGGAGTCGGCCGCAGCTCCCCGGTGAGCTGTCTGAGCGGCGACCGGATGGACGCCTACACGGCGGTCGCCACCACCCCGCGCAGCCAGGACGAGATCGACCGCCTGGTGGCCGCCGACCAGGAGTTCGCGGCCGGCTGCCGGACCCGCTCGGGCAGCCTGCTGGCCCACGTCAGCACGGTGGAGGCGGCCCGGGACATGGACGTGCTGCGGGCGCTGCTCGGCGACCAGCGGCTCAACTACGTCGGCAAGTCCTACGGCACGCTGCTCGGTGCCACCTACGCCGGGCTCTTCCCGTCCCGGGTCGGCCGGCTGGTGCTGGACGGCGCGATGGACCCGTCGATGGACGCGGTCACCGGCAACCGCACCCAGGCCAGCGGCTTCGAGACCGCCTGGGCGGCCTTCGCCAAGGACTGCGCCACCCGCTCCGACTGCCCGGTGGGCAGCACCGAGCAGCAGGCCGGGCAGTGGCTGGACGCGCTGATCGGCTCGGTCGGCGACCGCCCGCTGCCGGCCGGCGGGGCTCGGCAGCTGACCGAGGCGCAGGCCGTCACCGGGGTGCTGGAGGCGATGTACGCGGAGTTCCTCTGGCCGCAGCTGCGCAGCGCCCTGGCGGCCGCGCACGGCGGCGACGGCGGCCCGCTGCTCCGGTTGTCCGACTCGTACTACGAACGGGCGGCGGACGGCAGCTACCCGAACCTGATGTTCGCCAACATGGCGGTCAACTGCCTGGACCTGCCGCCTGCCTTCACCTCGCCGGCCCAGGTGGCCGCGGCGCTGCCGCAGTTCCGGCAGGCCTCGCCGCACTTCGGCACCGACATGGCCTGGATGGCGCTCTCCTGCGCCTATTGGCCGGTCCACGCGACCGGCCAGCCGCACACCATCCGGGCCGCCGGGGCGGCGCCGATCGTGGTGGTGGGCACCACCCGCGACCCGGCCACCCCCTACGCCTGGGCCCAGTCACTGGCCGACCAGCTGGAGTCCGGGCACCTGGTCACCTACGACGGCGACGGCCACACCGCCTACGGGCGGCGCAACGACTGCGTGGACAGCGCCGTCGACCTCTACCTGGTCGAGGGCAAGGTGCCGGCGGCGGGGCTGCGCTGCGCCAAGTGAACTGGCGCGGACGGGACCGTTGAGGGGAGCATGCCTCCCGTCACGTACGCCGTCCGAGGAGTAGTACCGCCGTGTTCGCCCTCCCCCTCACCGTCCCCGGTTCCGAACTGCGCCCGCTGGAGCCGCACCACGCCGCCGAGTATCTGGCGCACATGGACCGGGCCAGGGCCAACCTGGATCCGTTCATCCCCTGGGCCTCCCGCGCCACCGACCTGGACTCGGCCCGCGCCCTGCTGCGCCAGTACGCCGAGAAGCAGGCGGCCGACAGCGGCCGGCTGTTCGGCATCTGGCTGGACGGCACCCTGGTCGGTGGAGTGATGTTCGTCAGCTTCGACGTCCGCTCCGGCAACTGCGAGGTGGGCTGCTGGATGGAGCCGGCCGGCGAGGGCCGCGGCCTGGTCACCGCCGCGGTCCGGGTGCTGCTGGAGTACGCGCTGGTGGAGCGCGGGCTGGCCCGGGCCGAATGGCACTGCAGCCCCGAGAACCTGCGCAGCCGGGCGGTCGCGCAGCGGGTCGGGATGGTCCTGGAGGGCGTGCGCCGGTCCGTCTTCCCGCACAACGGCGTACGCCAGGACGGCGAGGTCTGGGCGCTGCTGGCCGAGGAGTGGACCGCCCGCGCCCAGGCGTAAATCTGCAGCTCAGAGCCGGTCCGGAGAGCTGGCTCGGCGTCAGAACGTCAGTGCTACGGTTGAGTTCGCCCATCACCGTGGTGGGCGAGTGAAGAACCGGGAGGGAATCGATGTACCAGGTCGCCGTGGCTTTCGAGGTCGCCGCCGACCGGCGGGAGGACTTCATCGCCGCCGTGCTGGAGGACAGCCGGCGCTCGACGGCGGACGAGCCGGGCACCCTGCGCTTCGAGCTGGTCGAGGACGACGAACGCCCGACCCGCTTCTACCTCAACGAGGCCTACGAGGACGAGGCGGCCTTCATCGCGCACTGCGAGGGCCCCAACTTCCAGCGCTTCTTCGAGACGGTCCAGGGCTATGCGCAGGGTCCGAGCTGGCTGCTGCGCGGCAGCCTGATAACCGAGCGGTAGGCCGCCATGGCCCCCACCCCCGGTTTGGTCCCACCCACCGGCACCAACCCCGCCCCCCGCCCCCGCGGCTAGCCGCGGGGCAGTCGGCACCCGGGCGGCGGACCCGGACAGCCCGGCCGTGCGGGGCCGGGCCCTCCTGCCGCCCCAACCCCGCCCACCAGCCCCCACGACGAGCGCCCCGTACGGATCACCCCGCAGAACTGTGTAGACTGACCCGCGTTGCCAATGCGATGGTGTCCGTACCCGGCCCATCGAACGGGCAGCGGCGCCGCCTTAGCTCAGTTGGCCAGAGCAACGCACTCGTAATGCGTAGGTCGCGGGTTCGAATCCCGCAGGCGGCTCAGTGAAGGCCCAGGTCACATAGCCCGTGACCTGGGCCTTTTGCCATTCCTTGACGTGTGGGCAGGCGTCAGTGCCGCGCTACAAGACCGCTTGCGTGAGCGATGCGTGAGCGCCGGTGTTGATCTTGGGTTAGCCCTTGGCCTTCTTGGCCTTGGACTTCGCCTTCTTCGCCGCCTTCCGCTTCGCCTTCTCAGCTTCGGCTGCGGCCTTGGCGTGAGCCTCGGCTTCGGTCTTCCGCTGGAGGGGGACGAGCTTCGCGGCAGCCTCGGCGGCGTCCTTGGCGATCTCGGGCAGGACGCTGGTGTAGATGTCCGAGGTGATCTTGATGGAGGAGTGGCCGAGCATCTCGGACACCACCTTCATGTCGACCCCGCCGGCGAGGGCGAGCGTGGCCGCGCCGTGGCGGAGGTCGTGCAGGCGGATCGGCGGCAGCCCGGATGCGGCGATCAGTCGCGCGAACATCTCGGTGACCTTGCCGGGGTGGAGCCAGGACCCGTCCTCGTTGGTGAAGGCCCGGCCGGTGTTCTTCCAGGCAGGCCCCCAGTCGTTCCGCTCCTTCTGCTGCCGCTCGCGGTGGCGCCGCAGGACGGCCACCGTGTCGTCGTCCAGCGCCACGGTCCGGAAGCTCCCGTCGGTCTTGGGGTCGGACTCCTCGACCTCCCAGCCGTCCTGTACGAGCTGGGTCGTCACGGTCAGCGAGTTGTCGTCGAGGTTGGTCTCGGACCACAGCTGCCCGCACGCCTCGCCCCGGCGAAGGCCGCGGAAGGCGATCACGTGCCACATCGCGTACAAGCGGTCGTCGGCCACGGAATCGAGGAACGCGCCGGTCTGTTGAGGCGTCCAGACCATCACGGGGGAGGGCTTCACGCCGGTCTCCCGCCACTGCGCGACCCGCTCGGGTGTCCACACCAGACCCTTCGGCTTGGTGGCCGGGTCGAGCTTGACGTGGGCGGCCGGGTTGAGGGTGATCAGGCCCTCGGGGATGGCGGCGTTCAGGGCGGTCCGGAGCGTGGCGCGGATGCGCTGGCGGGTTGCCGCGCCGGTCGTGCGCCGGAACGGCGGCATCTCGGCAAGCTCGGCGCGCATAGCCTTGCGGCGGGCGCGGTTCTCCACGCCCTTGATCGGCACCGTGGCGAGCTCGGCCTTCAGCGCATGCCGCAGGGCGTTGTTCTCCAGGATCTCCTCGTTCGTGTCGGCGATGGCCGTGAACATCTCGGCGAGCGTGCTCACCCGCAGCCGGTCGACGCGGATGTGCCCGATGCGGGGCTTGAGGTGGACCCGCACGTCACACTCGTAGCGGGTGATCCCGGACTTGCGGATCTTCTTGCCGGCCAGCCAGGTATCGAGCCACTCGCCCACGGTGACGCGGGAGGAGAGATCCTGACCGGCCTTCAGGCGGTTACGGGTCTCCTCGATGTCGGGCAGCTGGGCCTTCTCGTCGGCGACCTTCACCAGCAACTCGGCGACCAGGGCCAGGTCGTCCGGATCCTCCTTGCCGAGGGCGAGCAGGCCGCGAACGTGGTCGAGGTCGGCCTGCGCCTCCTTCAGCGTCTCGTAGCCGGCGCGGTTGAACGAACGGCGCGTGCCGTCCTCGGCGTTGGGCAGCTCCTGGCGTATGGAGTAGGCGCCGTGCTTCCGGCTGCCGAGCTTCGGGCACGCCTTGCCGAGCGGCTTACCGGTCTCGGCGTCGCGGCAGTAGCAGCGGTGGTAGGTGGAACCCTTCATTCGTCCTCCAGATCGGTATCGGTGTTCAGTGGGGGAAGCTCGGCGTCGAGAAAGTCGAGACTCGGTGCGAGGTGCGGGACTTCCAGGCCGATCTCGCGCAGGTGTGCCCTGACGGGTTGAAGCCGCTCGCGGACGGCGGCGACGAAAGCGTCGAGTTTCTCCTGCGAGCCGGGAGGCCATTCCTCCCGGAACAACTTGAATTCCAGCTGGAACGCGTCGTGATGTTCGTCCTGAAGCTCTTGCCAGATCCGTTCGTGCTCCCGGTAGAGGCGGAGGCGGTACATTCCGAGCGAGTGGCGGGCCTCTCCTGTGAAGTGGGTGAGCGCCGACCAGCGGTCGCTGGGCATCTCTGGCAGGTAGTCGACCCAGCCGCCGAGGGCCGGGGAGAAGAGCAGCTCAACAGGAGCGATGTCCAGGGCCTCCGCCACGACGATCAGCTCGGGAATCGTGATCGTCTTGCGCCTGCCGGACTCCCAGTTGGCGATGACGTTCCTGGGGACTTCGTAGCCCAAGCCCCCTGTTTCGTCGGCCACATCCTGCGCGGACAGTCCAAGGTCTTGCCTCCTTCGGGTGATTGCTCGGATCACGTCCTTGGTGATCCGTTCGGGCCAGTCGGGCGCGTCTTCGTCGTCGGTGGACCAGTGTTCCTCGCGGCGTTGTGTCATATCGACACAGTAGCCACTGGAAAGCTCTTCTCTGTTGCGGCACTCCGCCGCAGCCCCCCGTCCGGGGGAGCTCGGATTTGGAGTTCATATGCGAACTGGTGACATATCGGCGACGGCTCAGGGGATGGGTCGGGCCGAACTTCTCAGGCTGCCGGCGGCCATCGACCTCGACACCGCCAACCGGGCCATCGGCCTCGGGCGGAGCAAGGGCTACGAGCTGGCCCGCCTCGGCGCGTACCCCTGCCGGGTCCTGCGGCTGGGCAAGAAGTACCGCGTGATCACAGCGGACCTTCTGCGCCTGCTCGGCATCGACGCGGCGCTCGGCGAAGGTGCGGCGGCTGATGCAGCTTGACGTGGTGAGAGCCCGATCCACAAGCCTGTCTGCCGTGGGCGTACTTGCCCGGTTGGAGTGGATCTACCCGGCATGTGTGCGTAGGTTCGTGGTCCCTCGGCGGCCCCGGCCGCCGAGGAACCGCTGCCAACGTTTCGGCAGATCCTCCGAGTTGGGTGAGCTTGGCTTCCCGAGCTCACCCGCCCTGGACGCACGAAGGCCCCCGGTGCTGGAACACCGAGGGCCAGGCGAAGTCCCTATCCGCGACCTTCATCGGTGGCGCGCGACGGATCAGGTCCCGCGCCCCAGTCTGGAGCTTCACCATGGAGTTTACGGGCCACACGCCCGATGCGGCAGCCCCCGCTACGAGTTGGCCTCCGGTCGCCAAGCCGGGCGGGCCCGGCACCTACCTGCCCGCCCAGCAGACCCCCCTGTCCACAGCCTGTGGACACGACGCCGAGGCCGCACCGGCCGGGCCCGCCACCCCGGACGGGACCGACCTGATCCCGGACACCGAGCCGACCGAGGGCGCCGAGGTGCTCGCGCAGCTGAAGGCCCGGATCGCGCGGTTCGTGATCCTGCCCTCCGAGGAAGCGCTGGTCGCCACCACGCTGTGGGTGGCAGCGACGCACCTGCAGAAGTCGTGGCAGCACGCCCCGCGCCTGGCCGTGGTCGGCCCCGCGAAGCGGTGCGGCAAATCGCGCCTGCTGGACGTGCTCACCGAGACCGTCCACCAGGCGCTCCTGACGGTGAACTCGTCTCCGGCCGCTGTGTTCCGCTCGATCACCGACGAGCCGCCCACCCTGCTGGTGGACGAGGCGGACACGATCTTCGGCAGCCCGAAGATGGCCGAGAAGAACGAGGAGATGCGCGGCCTGCTTAACGCCGGGCACCAGCGTGACCGCTACGTGCTGCGGGTCGTCGGCAACGACCACACCCCGCGCAAGTTCCCCACCTTCGCGATGGCGGCCATCGCCGGCATCGGCGACCTGCCCGACACGATCATGGACCGGTCGATCGTGATCCGCATGCGGCGGCGTGCCGAAGGCGAGAGCGTCTCGCCGTACCGCTCCGAGCGCGACCGCCCCGGATTTCACGAGATCCGGGACCGCATCGCCCGCTGGACCGCACCGCTCGCCGGCCGGGCCCTGCACCTGGAACCGGACATGCCGGTCGAGGACCGCGCCGCCGACACCTGGGAACCCCTGGTGATCATCGCCGACCTCGCCGGCGGCCCCTGGCCTCGCCTCGCCCGCCAGGCGTGCAAGCGCATGGTCGACGCCGAGGTCCAGGCCGAGGAGGAAAACCCCGGCGGCGCGCGGATCCTCGCCGACATCCGCCGGATCTTCCACGCCAACCGCGAGGCGGACAGCCTGACCACCGACCAGCTGCTGCGCGAGCTCAACGACAACGCCGAGGCCCCGTGGGCCGAGTCGAGCCGGGGCGGGCTGACCCCGCGTGGGCTCGGCTCGATGCTCCGCGAGTTCGGCATCATCTCCGGCAACGTGCGCCTCGGCGACGGAACCCAGCGCAAGGGCTACACGCGCCACAAGTTCCTCGACGCCTGGCGCCGTTACTGCCCCACCGTCCACCCCATCACCTCCACGGCCACAGAAGAGAGCGCGGGCACGGGCAGCAGAGGCTGACCAGCCTCCCCGAACTGCCGTCCATGCCGTCCCTGCCGTAACAGCGCAGGTCACAGCACCTGCCGCCGGGACGGAACGGCATCCCAAGACGGAAACGCTTCCGCACCGGGGACGGCAGCACCCCGCCTGCAAGACGGCGCGTGGGACGGCAGCCGTCCCAATCCGCCACGGGCCCGCCGACGCCCCGACCACGGCGCGAGCGGCGGGCCCACCCGGGACGGGAAACACATCCGTCTTGTGCCGTCCCAGCCGTCCCTGCCGTAAAACCGCAGGTCACAGGCCATGCCTCCGGGACGGATACGAGCCCCAAGACGGATACCGCACCGTCCCGAACCCGAACACCGCCGCGTCCACGGCACCACCCGGGCAGCCGAACCCGCCCCAGCCCAGAGACCGTCCCGCAGCACCAAGACGGCAAGACGGCAAAGACGGCAATCCCACAAACCACCACCGCCCGACCTGCGAGGACCACCTTCCGCATGACCGCCACCACCCCACCGCGTCTGCCCCGCCCGGACGCCGTCCTCGTACAGGCCGCCATCGCGGGCGCCCTGTCCTTCGCCCACCTTCACGACATCGCCGAAGCCGCCGGACAGCACGGCTGGAAAGCCTGGGCCTACCCCGTCTCGGTCGACCTGTTGCTCGTCGCCGCCTGGCACCGGATCCGGACCCTGCACACCGCCGGCCGCCCGGCCGGCACCGCCTGGACGTGGTTCGCCATCGCCCTGACCGCCTCCCTCGGCGCGAACGTCGCCACGGCCGGACTCCTCGACCTCGCCCACGTCCCCGCCTGGCTGCGGATCCTGGTCGCCGGATGGCCCGCTCTCGCCTTCTTCGGCGGCACCCTCCTTGCCCACAACACCACCGTGACCGCCACCGCCGCCGACCCGAAGCCCGCCGAGGACGAACTCCCGCTCCGCGAAAACCCCGAGCTCACCCTGGCGGCCCAGCCCGTGCCAAAGGCGGAACAGGACAGCCCGTCCAGCCCCACGCCGGTCACAGAGCGCAGGGACGACGGCCCGGCCTCCGACGAAGAACCAGCCGCGCCTCGCAAGCGCACCGGACGCCCACCGGCGAAGACCATGGACCAGCTCGTGGAGATGCTGCGGCCGGTCGTCACCGAGCACGGCGTCAGCGTCGCCGTGGTCGAGAAGGCTCTCAGCGACGCGGGGATTCCGATCAGCAGCAAGCGCCGTACGGAGCTGATGGCGCTCCTGCGGGATGAGCAGGCCGATCCTCAGCCTGAGAACGCCGACCGCGAGCCTGAGCAGGCGCGTGAGCACCCGGTGCCCGCCTGACGTGCCACCGCTCCATGGTGGCCGCCCGCCAACGTCCGGTACGGCGCCTGGCGGGCGGCCCCTTCACCGCCAAGTGGTCTGGCGGATGTCCACCTCGTGGCCAGCGAGATCCGCCAAAGCACCGGATCACTCTTCCGCCGAACCGCTCGCCGCCGATCCGGTCCGCGCGCTGCGTTTGCATCCCGCTCACAGCACAGCACCTCCACGACCCCGCGACAGGAGACCAGCCCGTGACCGATACCCAGCACCCCCACGACACCACCGGCGAGAGCGGGAAGGAGAGGAGGAAGTCCCATACCGTGAAGGGTCTTTGGCAGTGGGCGTTCGGCAACCGTGCCCCTGGCGGAGCCAGTAGTACCGCGTGTCCGACTCGTGGCCGGACTCGCGGGATCTCCGCCCCAGGGGTGGCGGAGACGGCCCAGCGCGAGGGCACGCCGGGCCAGGAGGTCGGGGCCGAGGGCGGCCCCGACCCGGACAAGCTCCTTGCCGTCCAGCAGCAAATCCTCGCCGACGTCCGCCCGACCGAGACCGACAACGAGTCCTCCGACCACGGCACCGCCGATGATGCTGTGCCGAAGAACCGCCGCTACACCGGCACCAAGCGCGAAGAGCGCGTCGGCCCTCTGCGGTTCGAACCCGAGGAAGAGCCTCGGCTCCGTGCGGCTGCCACCGCCAACGGCTACCGCGGCCTGTCCGGGTTCGCCGCCGACGTCGTCCTGGCCTTCATAGCCGGCCGGTTCTTCATCGACCTGCCCCTGGCGGAAGAACGCCGACTCATCCACGAGTTCCGCGCCCGCGTCCTGCGCCAGATCAGCGGTATCGCCAGCAACGTCAACCAGATCGCCCGAGCCCTCAACGGCGGATACGAGCCCCCCGTCGACATCCGCCGCACCCTCGACGAACTGCACTGCCTGCTCACCGAGATCGCCGAAGCCCTTCGCCAGCCCGCCAACCAGGAAGGCTGAACACCGCCGTGATCGCGCCCATCAAGAAGCCCGGCTCCAACACCCGCGGCCTGCTCGCCTACCTCTACGGACCCGGCCGCCACGACGAGCACCGCGACCCGCACATCGTCGCCGGTTTCGCCATGCTCGGCATGCCCGACCCCGGCCGCGACGAGAACGCCACCCTCACCCAGCTCGCCCGCTACCTCGACGAGCCCGTCCGCCTGCGCAACAGCGAGCCCGGCAAGAAGCTCACCGACCACGTCTGGCACTGCCCGGTACGCGCTGCACCCGAGGACCGCTACCTCTCCGACGCCGAGTGGGCCGAGATCGCCGAGCGCATAGTCCGGGCCGCCGGCATCGCTCCCAAGGACGACGACCTGGCATGCCGCTGGATCGCCGTGCGCCACGCCGACGACCACATCCACATCCTCGCCACCACCGTCCGCGAGGACGGCCGCCGCCCCAAGCTCCACAACAGCGGCCAGCGCGTCGGCGCCAAGTGCCGCGAGATCGAGAAGGACTACGGCCTGCGCCAGCTCGGCACCGGCGACCGGACCGCCGAACGCCGCCCCACCCAGGCCGAGATGCACAAAGCCAAGCGCCTCGGCTGGGAACAGACCAGCCGAGAGTGGCTCCAGGACCGCATCCGCGCAGCCATCCCCCACGCAAGCAGCGCGGAGGAATTCCTCACCTACCTCCAGGCCGATGGCATCGAGGTCAAGATCCTCCGCTTCCCGTCCGGCGACCTCCAGGGCTACTCCGTCGCCCGCCCCGGCGACCTGAAGGCCAACGGGCAGCCGAACTACATCCCCGGCGGGAAGATCGCCCCCGACCTGTCCCTACCCAAGCTCCAGGCGCTCCTCGCGGCAAGCACACCGGAGGAGCACCCCACCGCCCGCCGCAACAAGCCCGCCACCCGCTGGCAGCACGCCACCAACGCCCTCGACACCTTCACCACCGACCACGACACCACCGGCGACAGCGGCGACGCGCGAGCGCAGGCGCACATCACCGCCCTCGGCGAACTGATCGAAGCCACCGCCCAGACCGCGCCCCAGGACCTGCGCGCCGAACTCCGAGCAGCAGCAAAGACCTTCGCCCGCGCCCAGCGCTCCCAGATTCGTGCAGACCACACGGCGGCAGCCGGTCTGCGACAGGCGGCCCGCGACCTCGTGCACGCCAGCAGCGGCAAGGACGGCAGCACCCTCGCCGTCCTCGTCGCAGCCCTCGTCTGGGCCGCGATCCTCTCCCAGCGCTGGCACACCGCCAAGGGCCACGCCCAGCAGGCCGAAGCCGCCCGCCGAACCGTCCAGCACCTCCAGGCCGCCTACGACCAGGCCGCCGCCGACCAGCTCGCCTTCCTCGCCCAACGCCAGCCCAAGGAGCAGACCCGCAGCACCCTCGCCGCCGACGTCCGCGCCGCCATCCCCGACCACGCGACACGGATCCTCGCCGACCCCAACTGGCCCGCCCTCGCCACAGTCCTCGCCGACGCCGAGGCCGGCGGCTACATACCCCACCAGCTCCTCACCGACGCCGCCGCCCGCCGCGAACTCGGCAGCGCCCGCCTGCCCGCCAAGGTCCTCATCGCCCGTATCCAACACACCAGCTACAACCCCGCACCCAACCGCACCGTCGAGGCAGCACTCCTGCGCTCGTCCACCGCCCCGACCGTCCGCCACCACATCACCAACCCGAGTACCACAGCCGCCCTCCAGCAGCCCGGCACCCAGGCTCGACGCCGCTGACCACCAGCGACCGGGTCCGAATCCTCGGTCAGTGAGCTAACAGCCCTGCTGAGATGTCGATTTGATGTCGTCTGTGGCGGCCGGGAACCATCCCGGCCGCCGTGCGTCTTGTGTGCTTGCCGATCGTCAACCGACTTGAAAGGGCACCACTTGATCAACCCCGGCATCGACCACGACGGCCACCACCGAAGCGTCATCCGCGCCGTCGCTCACCCTGGCGAACTCGATGCCCGTGGCATCCCCATCATCTGCCCCGACTGCCGTGCCCGCCTCGACTGGCTCCTGCTCAACGTCCGCCACCAGGTCTTCGTCCGCTGCCGGTGCGCGGCCGAATGGCACGAGCCCGACCTCACCCGCGCCTACTTCGACCTGCACTTCACCGCCCCCGAACACGAGTGGGACGAGTGGGACGACTACAACACCGCCATGCGGGCACTCGCCTTCGACGGCCTGCTCGCCGGCACCACCTGGGACTAGCCCAACAGCTCTACGGGCGGCCACCCGCTGGGTGGCCGCCCGTAGAGCCTGAGCCTCGGTCAGGCAGTCAGCGCAATGTCCAGGTATGCCTGCACCGGCTCGAAGAGCCCGTACGGCACATACTCGGGGATCTCGGCGAGAGCCACCCACGCGAGCTGGTCCAGCTCCTCCGTGTCGACCACCTTGGCGGTGCCGCTGACGGCCTCGCAGGCCGTGTACGACATCAGCCGACCGGTCTTCGGATGCACCCGCTCGCCCAGGAGCTTGACGGCGGCCACACCCAGTCCGGTCTCCTCCGCCGTCTCACGCACAGCCGCCTCCTCGGGTGACTCGCCGGCCTCGATCTCACCGGCCGGGAACTGCCAGGAGAGCTGGCCCTCGCTCACCCGCCGCCTCACCATCAGGACGCGGCCTTCATGGACCACGATCGCGGCGGCAATACCCGGGCGTTCCTCCGCAGTCTGCTGTGTCACGTCTGCTCCTCCAGGGCGGCCAGGATGGGTGGGAAGATCGTATCGGCGTCGATGAAGCGGGTCACCGAGTTTCGAGGAACCCACATCACGTCGACGTTCTCGATGGCGTCGCTGTTGGTTGCCTCGCCAGCCAGGTACTCGCACAGGAAGTACTCGCACAGCACGCCCGTCACGGGGTGGACACGGCTGCCGAGGCTGCCGCGGACAGCACAGTGAACCCCGGTCTCATCCAGCGTCTCCCGGACGGTCGCGGTCTCCGGCTTCGTGCCGGGCTTGATCACCCCAGCCGGGAACTGCCAGGTGATCCCGGACGCGTCGTCGTCGCGCCGGCAGACCAGCAGCACGTCGCCTTGCCGGAGGACAACCGCGATGGCCACCCGCAGGGCCTGCGCAGCTGGCGTGCCGTCCTCGGAGGATCCGTCGCCGCGTTCTTTCGCTGTCAGGAGGGCGAAGCGCTGACGAGCCGCGTCGGAAGCTCTCTCGTGCGCGGCGTCGAGGAGCTGCTGCATCTCGGCTCTCGGCACAACGGAGGAGTCGGCGTGCCAGGTGGCCACCGTTCTCACCGCGATCCCGAGCTGATTGGCGAAAGCCTCGTTGGTGAGGCGGAGGGCGGACTGGAGCAAGCAGGCGTAACGCCCGCTCCAGACCTCGATGACGTCCAACGCCGTTCCCTCTCCGTCGTGGTCGCTGCAGTGCAGGAGGCGTGCGTCGAAGATGCACATCGACTGCACTGGCGCTTCATCGCTGCGCGGCGTGGATGCCGGAAGACTTGCGGTCGGCACCCCAAGGCCAGGCTCATCTCGGCAACTTGAGCCCTGGAAGCACCTGGGAGTAACAGGACATACACGCCGATCCCTCGGAGATTCTAGGTGAGTACCCGAAGCAGGACAGCGAGTTGGGCGATTAAGCCCGCGAGACCGCCGTGTAGCCAGGATGGCGGATCGAACGCCACCGGGCCGCGCAGGGTTCACCCGTTCGGGGGGTAGGTCGGAGCGCCGAAAGTGGTTCGCCAGCGCCGGTAACCTCAGTTCAGGACGGACTGATCGTTCGTCATGTCTGAATGCCAGAAGGCTGAAAGGGAACTGATGGCCGAGGACCAGGTCCACACGGTCGAGCGTACGCTCGTCCTGCTCAAGCCCGACGCGCTGGTACGCGGCCTCGGGGGCCGGATCATCTCGCGCTTCGAGGATGCCGCGCTGAAGATCGTCGGTGTCAAGATGAAGTGGATGGACGAGGAGTTCACCCGCAAGCACTACTTCGACCTCGAAGAGCGGCTCGGGGCCGAGGTCTACAACCTCACGGCCACCTTCATGCAGCAGGGGCCGGTCATCGCCCTGGTGCTGGAGGGCTACGACGCCATCGCCACTGTCCGGAAGATCGTGGGCAGCACCTACCCGAACCAGGCTCCGGCCGGCACGATCCGCGGCGACCTCTCGCACATGAGCTCTGCGGGCAGCGTGGCGGTCGGCAAGGCCGTGGCCAACCTGGTCCACGCCTCCGGCAACAAGGAGGAGGCCGCGCAGGAGGTCGAGCTGTGGTTCGACAAGGACGAGCTGCACGAGTACCGCACGCTGGCCGAGATCTTCACCAACTAGGCCGATCGCGGCGTCACCACTGAGACGCCGCTGCGTTGACCACCACCGGGGTACCACCGTCCGATCTGAGAGGGCACCATGACCAACCAGACCCGCCTGGCCTCCGCCGAGGAGCTGGAGTCGATCTTCCAGCGTGAGCTGGCGAGCGACCGCTGGGCGGCCACCGAGACCGCCTACGCGCTGGCGGTCCGCCTCCGCGACACCGGCGACTGGCCCAAGTCCCGCGAGTGGGTCCAGCAGTGCCTCCAGCTCCTGGAGGGCTTCCCGAACGAGACCGAGGACCAGGTGGCGACCACCCGCGTGGCCGTCGGCGGCGTCCCGCTGCCGAACTACCTGCACGCCGGCGTGATCCGCGAGCGCTTCGGCGACCTGGGCTGATCCATCTCGGGTGGTGCGGCCGGTGAAGTGACGGCCCGCCGCACCACCCGGCTCCACCACCAACTCCATACAACCCATCCGGACCAGCCAGGGGCCGCCCCGCCTTGGTTCGGCTGGATCCGCCATGCCTGAAACGAGGAGACACGACCGTGGCTGTCGAGATCGAGATGCGCGCCCGCTTCGACAAGGAGACCCACGCCCAGCTCATGGATCGCCTGCGGAAAGACGGCGAGGACCTGGGTGACGACGCCAAGCACATCTACTTCTACGTGCTGCCCGAGCAGCTGCTGAAGGTCACGGACAACACGGCTGCCGGCACCGCCAAGATCACCCTCAAGGGCAGCAAGATCGGCCAGGGCGCCGCCTTCCACGAGACCGAGTTCGCGATCGCCCGAGAGGACGTCCCGGCGGCCGTGAAGGTGTTCAACGCGCTCGGCTTCGAGTCCGCGATGCACGAGGCGTTCAACTTCCGCCACAACTTCCGCTTCCAGGGCGTGGAGATCGCCCTCAAGTGGAGCGAGGCATGGGGCTACCACGCCGAGTTCGAGGTGTTGCTCGACGACGGTGCCCCGGACGCCACCCGCGACGAGGCGTCCGCCCAGATCGTCGACGTCGCCGCCGAGCTCGGCGTGACGCTGATGAGCGAGCAGGAGTTGGCCGACTTCGCCGCCGCCTTCGAGGCCGCCGAGCAGGAGCGCAAGGCCCGCGAGGCCCAGGCCGCGCCGATCCGGTAGGAGCACGTCACCGCGGTAGACCACCAGAAGGGGGTGGGCACAGATGAGCACGACCCCGACGACCACGAGTCTGGTTGACCTGGCTGCACGCAAGCAGCTGCCGCACCACCAGTACATGGACCCGGCCACCATCGAGTGGATCAAGGCCAACCGGCCGGACCTCGGCACGGCCTGGCCGCCGCCCCTGCGGCCGGCCTCGAAGCACATCCTGAGCCGGTCCGCGCCTCCGGCGACGTGGCTGGCGGAACCCCGTTTGCATGACTCGCTCCACGGCGTCCGGCACAGCATGCGAACCGCCGCACTGGCCGCTCTGCTCGCTGAGATCCACGAGCTGGACGACACCGAGACCGCCACGGTGGTCCTGGCAGCAGCCATCCACGACTGCCAGCGCCTGCACGACCAGGACGACCGTGGCCACGGTGCTCGCGCCGCCGTCTGGCTGGCCGCCAACGCCGACACCATCTGGACACACTTCGGCTTGGTGGCCACGCCCCGGCGGATCATCCAGGCAGCAACCGCCGTCCGCCTGCACGATGTGCCGTACGGCGCCTTCTGCTTGGACGACCAGGCCGACTACCACCGCGCCGGGCTCATCTGCGACTTGGTCAAGGCTGCGGATGCGCTCGACCGTTACCGCCTGCCGAAGCTCAGCTGGTGGCCCGACGCGCGGCACGTTCGTGAGCCGGCCTTCGACCAGCTCCGCGCCGTGGCCTTCGACCTCGTCGCCGTCTCCGAGACCGCGCACCTCGCCGGAGCCAGCAGCGCCGAAGCCGTCCTGTACGCGCTCGCCGAGAAGGGGCTGGTGTAACCGTGAGCCTCCGCGACGCCTACGACCTGTGGGCCGACGCGCACGCCTTCTTCGACTCCGCGCTGCCGCCCGACGCCGGGCGGTCCGACCCACTTGCAGCCCAGACGGCCGCCTGGCACAAGCGCCTGACCGACGAGACGCCGAACGGCAGCCTGCTCCGCAAGAACGCGCTCTTCGACAGCCTGAGCAGCGACGGCAAGCTGCACCTGCTCCACGTCACCCACGCCCTGGAAGAGATCAGCGAGGAGGGGGTGCTCTACCCCTCCGGCGGGTGCCTCGTCGGCAGCATCTACTGCGCGCCGCTCACAGCGACCGAGCACGGCTTCCGCATGCACAATCTGGCCGCCTACGTCCTCACCAAGGAGGCCCCGGCCTCCCTCGCCAAGGTCGGCCTGAGCGGACGCGTGCCCACACCGCTGATCTTCGAGATCACCGCGCCGCCCCAGGCGTACCGCGGATTGGCGGGCGTGGACTACCTGCGGCTGGGCTCGATTCACCTGCAGATCTACACCGACCTGGAGTACCTGCTCAGCAAGACCGAGCGACACCACCTGCGCGAGACCGTCGTCGGCAGGATCAAGAACTCGGCCGCGTTCCTGGCCCTGGCCGCCGGCATCGTCTACCAGGACTCGACCGTGGCCACGGAGGGCTTCCTCCAGCTGCTGGATGCGGTCATCCCCCGGCTGCCGATCCTCGGCTATGTCTACTTCGAGACCCTCGCCGAGTACCTCATGCTCCACTCCACCTCCGCACGGACCCGACAGCTGGCCGACCTCGGGGAGTTCAACAACTGGCTCTACAAGGAGATGCTGTTCGCCTCCTTCCCGGACATGGCCGGCAAGTTCAACCTCGCCAGGTTCCGCCCCCGCCCACAGCAGCTGGCGGCACTGCTGCAGCGGGTGGACCCCACCATCGACGCTGACCACACCCGCGCGTACATGGTCGAGCGGATCAGCTACCTCGTCGCCGCCCGGCTCTTCACCAGCGGCCAGGTGCCCGAAGCCTGGCACCGCACACGCTGGGAGTTCGACAGCCTCGCTATCCAGCTCGGCCCGCTGCTCGGCCACCTCATCCACCGCGAACTCCGCAGCTTCGGCCGCTACCCCGACTTCTACTTCTACTTCGACCAGCACAAGGCCCTACAAGCCTGGAACTACTGGAACCACATGGACATCGTCGTGCCGTTCAACGGCACGATGCCCAAGGGCGAGATCGGCATCAACCCGGCCTACCCGAACCTGGACTACCGCGTCTGGCGTGCCGAGCCGGACGACGCCGGGCACCTCCACCCGACCGAGCAACTGGCGCTCAGCATCGCGCCGCGCCTGGTCGACATCAAGTACACGCTCATGCGCAACAGCAGCCGCTGACCGCTGCCCCACGCCCCTCGACGACCGATCGCAGAGGAGACGCATGCCCACCCACGGCCCCGCCACCCAGTCCACCACTGCCTGGCCGGCACCCACCCAACCCGCCGAGACGCTCTTCACCGAGATCTACCGCACCAACCACTGGGGATCTCCCGAGTCGGTCTCCGGTCCCGGCTCCGAGATCCGTCAGACCGAGGCCGTCCGGGCCGCCCTCTCCGCGGTTCTCGCGCGCTACCCGATCCGCACCGTCACGGACGCCGGATGCGGTGACGTCAACTGGATCCGCCAGGTCGACGGGTTCGACCGGCTGGACGGCTACGTCGGCCTCGATGTCGTGCTCGACCTCGTCCAGCTCAACCAGGAACGGCACGGCAGCAAGCGCATCTCCTTCCGACAGGCCGACCTGAGCAGGGACGACATCCCGACTGCGGACCTCGTCATCGCACGGGACTGCCTCGTCCACCTCACCCACCACGAGGTACTCGCGTTCCTCGACCGCGTGGCGGCCAGCCGCTCGACCTACCTACTCGCCACCACCTACGTCGGCGAAGCCGAGAACCGCGACACCACGGACACCCACTGGCGCCCGCTCAACCTTCAGGCGGCCCCGTTCCACCTGCCCGAGCCCGTCGAGTACTTCGACACCGACTTCACGGACGGCGGCCGGCACCACCCCGGCAACGGGCTGGGCCTGTGGAAGATCGACCAGCTCAGCTCCCGAACTCCCTGACCACCACCCAGGCGCCCCAGGAAGCGAGACCCTCGATGAGCCCGCACGACCAGCAGATAACCGCCCTCCTCGCCCAACTCGACCAGGCCCTCGACTCACCCGCGACCACGCACGGCCTCGCCCGCACCCTCCGGGCGACGGTCAAGGAAATCGAACTGCACCGCCACCACCGGGCCAGCGTCGCCGCCCTGCCCGACTGCGTCCTCACGCCCGGTCCCACCAAGGTTCAGATCGGCGGCGGCGGACACCGCATCGACGGCTTCTTCAACATCGACATCGTCCCGCCGGCCGACCTCCTGTGGGACGTGCGCGAGGGCATCCCGCTCGCCGACGCCAGCACCGAGACGGTGTTCTCCGAGCACTTCCTGGAACACATCGACTACCCCCGCTCCGCCAAGTCCTACGCCCGCGAGGCCCACCGCGTCCTCGCGCCCGGAGGCCAGCTCATCACCGGCGTCCCCGACCCCGCCTTCGTCCTGAACGAGTACCCGGCGCCGCCGGAGCGGGCCGCCGAGATGATCGAACGGTGGTACGCCAAGCGGCAGTGCCGAGGCGACATGAACACCTACCTCGACCTCATCAACTACGTCTTCCGCGACCAGGACGACGACCCGACCTACAACCCCCACTACTGGGCGTACGACCACGAGAAGCTCGCCCAGCTCTTCACCGAGGCGGGCTTCCGCACCGTCGAGCCGTGGACCTTCGACCCCGTGATGGCCAACCCGAAGCGCCAGTGGGCCAGCGTCTACGTGGTCGCCATGAAGTAGCCGCGTAGCCCGCGAGAGCGATCCGCACGGGAGCGCACAGGACCTCTGACCGTGGTGGCCGGCAATCCGGCCACCACGGGACGGCGGGACCACTGATCAACGCCAACAGCAGGCACCTGCACGCCTACGCAGCCCCGAGCGGGAGGCACCTCATGTCTCAAGGCCATTCGTACATCAGCCACCTGACCTTGGCCGATACCCCGAACGCGGTGCCCTGGGCCCGCCGGCACTCCGCCGACATCCTGCGCCGGTGGCAGATCCCGGGCGCTGTCATCGAGACGGCCAACCTCATCGTCTCCGAGCTCACCACCAACGCGGTCCGTCACCCGGCCGACAACGAGCCGCAGAGCACCGGATACTCGAGCCTTTCCGCCGTCAGCACGTTCACCCTCACCCTCCAGCTGACGGGAACGGGCCTGCTCGTCCAAGTCGCAGACCACGACCCCCGGCCGCCAGTAAGGCGCGAGGTGGGCGTGGAGGCCACTGGCGGACGCGGGCTGTTCCTGGTGAGCGAGATGGCCAATCGCTGGGGCTACTACTATCCCGCCACGGCGGTGGGCAAGGTCGTCTGGGCGGAACTTCTCCTTCACGGTTCCGGGCGGTCAGGTTCAGGCCGCACGGGGCAGGCCAAGGAACGTGGGCAACCCACCGAAGCTACCGGCCCGATCTCCGACCCCCTGCTGATCGGCAGGGTGCTGGTCGGCCTGCGTGAGCTGTAGCGGAGGACGAAGCGTCCATCTGAGCGGCATCACGGGCTGGCGTGTACGTGCCACATCCGCCTGCCCGCGTGACGGGCACGGAGATCGAATCGGCCTGATGCGTCCCACCTGTCACACAGTCCCGGTACCGTTGCCAGAAGCAATACGGCTCCGCCTCCAGCAGTGCGGGACCGCCCGAGTTCCAAGGAGAGTGGTTGTACGTGGCGAGTGGGCGCCTGGCCCTGTCGTGGGTCGGCAGGGAAGAGGCCCTGCTCAACACAGCGGACGGCGGGTACGAGTGGGTCTCTCGTCAGGACCCGAGAGTCACCGAGGTCCGCCTCCTCCGCGAGACCGGCAAGTGCGGCGAGATCACCGGTACAGCGTCCGACAATCTGCTTATCCATGGCGATAGCAATGACGCTCTCCGGGCGCTCACCCGCGTCCCTGAGTACGCCGAGCAATACCGTGGCAAGGTCAAGCTCGTCTACATCGACCCGCCTTTCAACACTGGTCAGGCATTCCAGCATTACGACGATGCCCTTGAGCACTCGGTCTGGCTGACCATGATGCGCGATCGGCTTCTGCTCATCCGGGAACTGCTCGCCCCGGGGGGATCCGTTTGGGTGCACCTGGACGACGCCGAGATGGCCTACTGCCGCGTACTCATGGATGAGATCTTCGGGCGGGGAAACTTCGTGGGCACCGTCGTGTGGCAGAAGATCCATGCACGGAACAACTCGGCTCAGCACTTCTCTGCCGTGCACGACTATCTGCTGGTGTACGCCCGTTCCAAGAGCGACCTGGTGCTCAACAGGATCGACCGAACCGAGCTGAGCGATCAGGAGTTCTGGAATCCGGACAACGATCCTCGTGGGCCGTGGCGCAGATCGGACCTCACCGCCTCGCATGCCTACGAGGATGGCCGGTACGAGGTGGTCGGACCGCACGGGGATGTCTTTTCTCCCCGAGGAAACCGGTGGTGGTCGTGTTCCAGGGAGACATTCGAGACCCTGCGGGCAGACGATCGGCTTTGGTGGGGCAAGACGGGTCGGACATTCCCGTTCCGAAAGCGCTTCCAGTCGGAGCTGGGAGGCCTTGTGCCGACGACCTTCTGGACCCACGACGAGGTCGGGGATAACCGGCAGGCGAAGGGCGAGGTAACGCGGCTGTTTGATCGCTCGCGAATTTTCTCGACCCCGAAGCCCGAGGCGTTGCTGAAGCGTGTGATCCAGATCGCCACCGAACCGGACGACATCGTCGTCGACGTGTTTGCCGGCTCTGGCACCACCGCAGCGGTGGCTCACAAGATGGGCCGGCGCTGGGTTACTGCGGAGATTTCCGGAGAGACCGTAGAGACTTTCACCCGTCCTCGCCTTGAGAAGGTGGTCTGCGGGGACGACCTGGGGGGCGTGACGAAGGCCGTCGCCTGGGGAGGTGGCGGTGGTTTCCGCAGCATGGAGGTGGCACCTGCCGCCTTCGAGATCTTCGACGGCCGGGTGTTCCTGGCTGAATGGGCCAATGGTGACGACTTCGCTGAGATGGTCGCCGCCCAGCTGGGATTCACCTATGAAGGCGTTGACGGCGGCCCGTTCTGTGCCGGTCGAGGTCGGACTCGACTGGCCGTGATCGACGGTGTGATCGACGAGGTCGTTGCTCGCGGTGTTCTTGGACAACTGGACGAAGGGGAGCGTGCGGTTCTTGTGGGCAAGGGTGTGACACCAGAGGCGGAGCAGCTCGTCGCTGATCTCAGCGCGGGCTCCCGTGTACTGAAGGCGCCGCGTGACTTGGTGCGTCGGGGGAGGGCTGTCCGATGACTTGGATTCACTACAACGCGGGCCTTGTGGAAGAGATCGCCGGGGAGCTGGACCTTCGTACCCCGAACACCAAGGCGATCCACGCGATTGCTGAGACGATCAGCCCCGGTGACGGGCGCGAGGTAGTCTGCGATCTCGCTACAGGGGTGGGGAAGACCTACATTCTGGTCGGCCTCGTGGACTACCTAGCTGCCAATGGTGTCCGTAACATCCTGGTGGTGACCCCTGGCACGACGATCCAGGACAAGACGGTCGCGAACTTTACCCCGGGACACCCGAAGTATGTCTCTGGCGGGGCTACCGAGCCTCTTGTCATCACCTCGGACAATTTTTCCCGGGGCCAGGTCGGCGATGCCCTGCACGACGACACGGTGACCAAACTGTTCGTGTTCAACGTGCAGCAGTTGATCCGTCCGTCCGACAAGACGTCCCGCAAGGTCCGCGCACAGGACGAGTTCATCGGAACCGGCCTGTATCAGCACCTCCAGGAGGTCGACGACCTCGTGGTGATTGCTGATGAGCACCACGTGTACAGCGCACGGGCCAAGTCGTTCAATAAGGCCATCAACGACCTGGGGGCGCGGGCCGTCGTCGGCTTGACCGCTACGCCGGCTGGCGGCGTTGAGCCGATCTTCCGGTACACGCTGGCCGAGGCCATCGCTGACGGCTACGTGAAGATCCCGGTGATCGTCTATCGGCCTGACGGCCGCAAGGACGAGCAAACGGTGCTGGCTGACGCTTGCCACCTGCTTCGCATAAAGGATGCTGCGTGGACGGCCTGGGCGGAAACCCAGGGCAGGACGCCTGTTCACCCAGTGCTGTTCGTCGTGTGCCGCGACATCTCGGATGCCGTGCGGGTTTCGGAGAGGCTGACCGCCGACGACATGTTCCCCAGTGAGGGCCAGGTCCTCACAATCACCTCGGAGTCGAGCGACGTGGCCCTCCGTGCCCTTGCCGACGTCGAGGAGCCTGGTTCTCCCGTGCGTGCCGTCGTCTCGGTCAACATGCTCAAGGAAGGCTGGGACGTCAAGAATATCGGGGTGATCGTCGGCCTGCGAGCCCTCGCGTCGGAGACCCTGACCGAACAGGTCCTGGGGCGCGGACTCAGGTTGCCCTACGGGCGCCGCGTAGGAACGCCGATGGTCGACACGGTCGATCTAGTTGCACACGAGTCATACCGCCAGCTGCTGGAGAACAAGGACGCCCTCCTCCAGAAGGTGCTGCCGGCCGGCGGCGGTGGCATCGACGAGGACCGCCCCCAGCCAACGGCCACCGCGGGGCCTGCGGCTCCGGAAGCTCAGCAGGACGTGCTGAGCTTCACCTCCCGGCCCCGCACCGTTGATGGTGACACCATCGAGGGCGACCTGCTCCTTCAGGTTGAGTGCATGGCCGACGTGGTGACACAGGGCGAGCGGGACCTGAAGGCTGTCACTACCCTTCGGTCCAAGGTCGACGGGGCGCCGACCATTCGCTTCCCCCGCCGGGAGCAAGAGATCCTGCCGGTCAAGTTCTCGTTCAGTTTCATCGATAACGCCAGCGCGCGGGCCGAAGGCGCCGCGTACAGCCACGAGTTCGAGGTAACGCTTACACGACAGGCGATGGAAGCCCAGCGTGCCCTGGACGGTACCGTCGGTGTCCGCGTGACCGCAGCGGAGTCCGTGGACGCCACGCAGCGGCATGTATCCATCACGGAACTCCGGAACGACCTCTATGACCGGATCTGGAACAGCGGCTACGCCGAGGAAAGTGCCCCCGAGTACCAGGCTGCCAACCGTGTGGTTCGTGAGTTCCTCGCTGGGGCTGGGGTCACCTCTGAGGACCAGCAGCACGAGTGGGGGGAGCTGCGGGCACGCCAGGCCGCTGCCTCATTGGGGAAGCTCGTCAAGGCTGCGTATGACAACCGCAAGCTCCGGCCGACCTACAGGTTCGTAGAGGTTCATGTCCCTGCCGTGCCGCCACCGCCAATGCCGTCGAACGTAGTGACCAAGTGGGCTAACTACCGTAAGGACCTCTGGTACGGGGACTGGGATCGGTCGATCGAACCCGTGGCATCCTTCGACGCGCGGAGCACTGAGTACGCCCTCGCGCACCTCTTCGACGGAAGCCCGAAGGTGAAGTGGTGGCTGCGAAACTACGACCGCAGCGAGGTCTGGATCGAGCGGGACAGCGGGAAGAAGTACTACCCGGACTTCGTCGTCCTCGATGCCGAAGGAACGTACTGGGTCGTTGAAGGGAAAGCGAACGACCGCGCCAACGATCCTGAGGTGCAGGACAAGAAGCGGGCTGCTGAGGAGTGGGCTCGCTTCGTCCGGGACGATGGCAGGTTCGGAACCTGGCGGTACATCTTCGCGACTGAGAGCATCATCAAGGGAGCGGAGGGGAGTTGGGACTCCCTTCTTGCTCTCTCCAAGCCGGAGTAGCAGGCATGACTGCGCTCTGTCGCCTGGGCTCGCGTCGGCGTGAGTCCAGACGACAGAGCACTGGCACGTTGAGCGTATGCGCCCAATCCCTGGCGTAAGCCCGGCAGCATGTGTCTGAGTGCTGCAATCCTCCCCATCCACCGGTGAGGCGAGGGCCAGAGGCGGGCGAGATATTCAGCTTCCACGCCGCATATACGTACGGTCAGTTGTCGTGGCGGTCGTTCCGGGGCCGAGGCGTGGCTTGGCGCGGTCCGGACACGCTTACGGCTGCCGCAGCGATGATTGAGCAAATTCGGCTTGGAACCTTCGTAACGTCACCCGACCTCCTTCCGCCAGCACGCTCGCCCGGCGGCTACACCGGGTACACTTTCGTACAATTTCGGCGCATCGCTGCCCGAGTGCGCGTGCGGCCGTAGCACGGGAACACGGTTCAGGGCCGTCCGGGCCCTGGAGAGCGGGGCGGTGCGTGCAGGTCCGGCGATTGCAGTTGCAGAACTTCCGTGGCATCAAGCAGGGGGCCGTCTTCCTGGACGGCCACTGCCTGCTGGCCGGATCCAACAGCGCGGGAAAGTCGACCATCTGCGAAGCGCTGGATCTGGTCCTGGGCCCTGAACGGATGGCCCGGCGCCCGGTGATCGACGAGTACGACTTCTTCGGCGCGCAATACCAGGAGCACGACGGAGAGCTGCCGGAGGTCCGGATCGAGGTCGTCCTCACTGACTTGTCGGAGGTTGCCCAGCGGCGGTTCGGCAGCCATCTGCGCCTGTGGTCCCGCCGGACTAACGACTTCCTTGATCTTGGCCCGAACAGCCTCCAAGAAGCCGATTCAGCCGAGTGGTGTCTGCCTGTGGTCTTCTGCGGCCGCTACGACCCGCAGGAGGACGACTTCGTCGGGGGGACCTTCTTCGCCCACCCCGAGAACCTGGCGGACGAGCCAACCGCCGACGACACAGCGGCACTCGGCGCCGGCCTGAAGCCGTTCACCCGCGCCGACAAGAGGCACTGCGGCTTCCTCTACCTGCGGCCCAACCGGACCGGGAATCGTGCGCTCACATTCCAGCGCGGTTCATTGCTGGACACCATCGTCCGCCTGGAAGCCGAGCTGGCTGGCCCGCTCTGGGAAAGCACTCTACGCACCCTGGACCAGGTCACCATCGCCGCCGCGGACTCCGGGTTCGACAAGATCCGGACCGAGATCCACGAGCGGATCAACCGGTTCGTAACCCTGGGTGATGCTCCCGACCCGGTGGACTTCCGCGCCTCGGAGATCACCCGGGAGCATCTGCGCGAGGTCCTGCGCCTGTTCATTGCGACACAGCCCAGCACCCACTCGGTGCCGTTCAACCGACTCAGCACGGGCTCCTTGAACCTCCTGGTGTTCGCTCTGCTCACCTACATCGCCGAGCTCAAGGGCGACAAGTCAGTGATCTTCGCGATCGAGGAGCCGGAGATCGCTCTGCCGCCCCACGCCCAGCGGCGACTGGTGGACTTCGTCCTGAAGAACATGGGCCAGGTCATCGTCACCTCCCACTCGCCCTACGTCATCGAGAAGTTCGCACCTTCCCGAACAGTCGTCATCACCCGGGACGGGCGGGGCGCATTGACCAGCCGGGGCATCGCGCTTCCGCCGGACTTCAAGCCGAGCAAGTACCGCTTGTATCGCCGCCAGTTCGCCGAAGCAATCCTGGCCCGCGCGGTCTTGGTGGTCGAGGGGGCCACGGAGGCGGCGCTGTTCCCTGCTGTGTCGGACGTCCTGGAGGCTGACCCGGCGGTACCCGACTACGTTCACATCGACCTCGCCGGTATCACCGTCTTCGACGCCCAGAGCGACGTCAACGTGCCGCTATTCGCGCCGGTTTTCAAGGCGTTGAACAAGCCGGTCTACGGCATCCACGACCAGCCGAACAAGCCGCTCACAGCGGCACTCGCTGCCAAAACGACCGACTTCACGCACTACGAGGAGCTTGCGTACAAGGGCGTCGAGAGTCTCCTGGTGGCGGAAGTGCCCGTGGATGTCCAACGGCGATTCCTCGACGCAGTCGCCCAGCGCGACGACTACCCGAGCGGGTGTGCACGCCCGGTGGCCGGGGCTAGCGAAGAGCAGGTTAGCTCCCTGACCGCTGCCGTCCTCGCAGCCCGCAAGGGCGACGGGTACGGTGCCTTGCTCATCGCCGAGTGCAAGAGCCGCAGCGACCTGCCGGCAGTCCTGGCCGACTTCCTGCTCGCTATCGATAACGACCTCCGCTCCGGGGCCAGTACCGAAGCCACCGGTGGCGAGGACGGAACGCTGGCGGGCGTGTCCGATGAGGATTGACGAGGTCAGGCAGGAGATCCTCGACTCGGCTGGCCATCTTGTCATCGTTGGCGGGCCTGGCTGCGGGAAGACGTCGATCGCGCTCCTCAAAGCCCGGAAGACACTCGGCACCCTCGAAGACGAGCAACGCGTGCTCTTCCTGAGTTTTTCGAGGGCCGCAGTTCGCCAGATCACTGACCGTATGGCCGGAGTGTTCGATCGCATCGGACGCGAACGACTGGAGGTAAAGACCTTCCACGCCTCGTTCCTCGAGATCGTCCGAACCCACGGCCGACTGCTGACCGGCCAGCCGTCCAGGTTCATCGCTCCCGACCGCGAGCGGCAGCTGAAAGCAGATTTCGACGGGGACTGGGAGGCCGAGCGGCGCAGGCTTGCCGCCGAGGAAGGCAGGTACGTCTTTGATCTGCTCGCGGACGCGACGGCAGATCTTCTGGAACGCAGCGCATCCCTGCGGGCCCTATACAGCAGCGTCTACCCACTGATCATCGTCGATGAATTCCAAGACACCAACACCGATCAGTGGCGCGTGATCAAGGCGCTGAGCTCTACCTCCACCGTGATCTGCCTCGCCGACCCCGACCAGCGGATCTTCGGACATCTGGAGGGCGTCGAGGAGGGACGCCTCGACGAGGCGATCGAGCACCTGAAGCCGACGTCGTTCGACCTGTCCAAGGACAACCACCGAAGCCCAGCGGGAGGGCTGCTCGACTTCGCCAACGCTGTCCTGCGTAACATCCCGCACCCCAAGCCCAACGGCGTCTTCACCTGGACCTACACCCCAGGGTGGGGCGTCCCCGGGCCTGTGGTCGTCCACCGGGGCGTTGTTGCCATGCGCAAGCACCTGACCGAACGGCTCGGCCGGACACCCACCGTCGCCATCCTTGCCAGCGTGAACTCCATCCTCTGGTCCGTCTCCGAGGCTCTGTCGACAGAGCGACAGGCAGAGAGCGGGACGATCCCAGCGGTGGACCACGCACTCCAATGGGATCCCGAGCTATCCGCCGCCGCGGGCTACACGGTCGCATCCATCATGGAGTGGCCCGGCCTGACGCGCACCGAGGCAATCATTGGCACCGCGCGGAGCATCGCCGACTTCTACCGCGAGAAGCTCGCCGGCGGCACCACTGGCGCCCGCAGCAAGATCAATGCGATGGAGAACGGCCTGACGGCTCTGATCGCAGGCAAGCCCATCCGGTCCAAGACCGTCAACGCGCTCGTTGCGGCCTACGACGCCGGAATCTCGTTCACCGGGCAGCCCGTAACCGACTGGAAGACCGCCCGCGCTCGCCTCACCGGGTCCGCCGAACTCGACGAAGTCCTCAAGCACGCCCAGCTTCTGCGCCTGCTGAACGCCACCGACGCCCTCGCCTGGGCCCTGACCGACTCCTGGGACGGAACAGCTTCCTACAACGGTGCTGTCGCCGCCGTACGCGCAGTCCTGGGCGCGGAAGCCCTCACCGCCTCACAGCAGCCCACGGAGCCCGTAGCCCTGATGAGCATGCACCGATCAAAGGGCAAGGAGTTCGACGGAGTCGTTATCTACGAAGGCCCTTACGCTGGGCGCCTGCTCGACCCCGCCTGGGATGCGGAACGGATCCTGGCGCAACGCCGCCTCCTTCGCGTCGCCATTACCAGGGCGCGCTCACTCGTCCTCTTCGTGCGACCCCAGGACGGCCAGGCCCTGTGCGGCACCCGTACGCCATGACCGGCGAGAACCGTCGACACGCCGCCGACAGCGATGAAGGCACAGGTGCGTTGCCTCGGACGCGGGAGTCTCTGCGTGAGCGATGCGTGAGCGGATGGGGCAGCACATGCCGGTTCGGGCGGGATCGTGGATCACGGCGCAACTATCTGACCTGCGGGTTTATCACCAAGCGATCGATGCTGGCAGCAGCCATCATGATCACTGCCGGGCTCGTAATGCGTAGGTCATGGGTTCGAATCCCATAGGCGGCTCCAAGGAAGAACCCTAGATTAGGCCTCTGACCTGGGGTTCTTTGCTTTTGCTGACCATGGAATGCGCTCGAATGCGACGCTTTGAGGCTATGCACGGAGTGCGTAGGTCACGGCTTGCCGACTCTCAGTAGCATCGGACTGTACTAGGTACTGACCTGCGGGTTTGTGGGTGACTGCCTCGCATCTGATGTGCTATCAGGCGATAGGTGCGGCCGAGGTGCGGCCATCTGTGCAGCGGGGGTTCTGGCGTGGGACGCGGAACCCATCTCGAGAGGCATAAGAGAGCGCCGCTGTTGTTGGCATCCGACAAGCGGGCGCTGTGATGCGACAGTTTCAGCAGCCGTGTGCCGCCTCGGCCAGCTGCGGTCGTCTGCCGCACGGCCAACCGCTCACGGGCGGGGCTGGCGTGACTCGCCGGGGTGCGGGCGACTGGTCCAGCACCTGTGCGCGACGGTGGGGCGGTGACTGCGAGTGGTATCGCTACGCCCAGAAGCCGCTCCGCTCTCGTCCATCGGTGCGCGAGGTGCGGAAGATTTCAAGTCAAGTGAGACGGTCGTGACGCTATGAGGTTTGTGGTGCGGGTTCCCTGCGCTTGGCTGGGTCGTTGATCCATGCCGTCTTCGGGATCTCGGGTGGTCGGGGGTGGCGGCCGAAGCGTTCGGGATGCCGTGCGTAGGCCTCGGCGAGGGTGACGGCCCGCTGGTCGCGGACCTGTTCGGCGGTGCCGAAGTGGACGCTGGCGGGCGTGTGAAGTCCGATGCCCGAGTGTCGGTGCTCGTGGTTGTAGTACGAGATGAAGGCGTCGAACCATTCGCGGGCGTGGGCCAGGGAATCGAACCGTTCGGGATAGTCGGACATGTACTTGGTGGTCTTGAACTGGGCCTCGCTGTAGGGGTTGTCGTTGGAGACCTTGGGGCGTGAGTGACTCCTGGTGACGCCGAGATCGATCAGCAGCTGGGAGACTTTCTTCGACGTCACCGAGGTGCCCCGGTCGGCATGCACGGTCTCGGGGACGATGCCGTTGCGCGCGATGGTCTCGCGGATCAACTGCTCCGCCCGCTCGGCCGACTCGGCCAGTTCGACGGTGTGGCCGACGATGTAGCGGCTGAAGATGTCGATGACGACGTAGGCGTGGTACCAGATGCCCTTCCTGGGGCCGGCGGCTTTGGTGATGTCCCAGGTGAACACCTGGGAGGGGCCGTCGGCGACCAGTTCGGGCACCGTCTTGGCCGGGTGGGTGGCCTGGCGGCGGCGCTCGCCCGACTGCCCGCGCTCGCGCAGGATCCGGTACATCGTGGAGACCGAGCAGTGGTAGCGCCCGGTATCCAGCTCGCGGGCCCAGATCTGTGCGGGTGGCAGCTCGGCGTACTCGGGGCTGTTCATCAACTCCAGTACCGCGTCGCGCTCTTCGGCCGTCAGGGCCGACGGCTGGACCTGGGACGACCTGGCCCCGCGCACGGGTGGCGGTTTCAGCTTGCGGTAGTGGGTGGCCCGGGAGCGGCCGGTCAGCCGGCACGCGGCCGTGATGCCCAGCTCGTGTTCGAGGCCGGCGAACGCCTCGTCCACGACCGGGTCGGCGGCGTGGTTCAGTCCGCGCCCTCGGAGATCATTTCCAAGAGCGCCGACGCTTTTCCCAGGACCTCCAGCGCGGCCTTGTTCCGGGCGAGTTCCTTCTCCAGTCGTTCCACCTGCCGACGCAGCTTCTCGTTCTCGACCTCGGTGGCGGACTTCTTCGGGCGGGCCGGGTTCGTGCGGCGGTCGACCAGGTTCTCCAGGGCCCCGGCGTCCCGCGCGGCCCGCCACTCGGTGACGTGCGAGTGGTACAGGCGCTCGCGGCGCAGGACCGCGCCTTTCTCGCCCTCGGGCGCGGCGTCGTACTCGGCGACGATCCGCAGCTTGTACTCGGGGCTGAACGTGCGGCGCTTCGGCCGGGGAGCCGGGTCGGCTGCGGACGGATTGCTGCTGGTCATCAGGGTGGAACTCCTACTCGGGCCCTCTCAGGCTGATACGAAAATCCACTGTTTCTGCAGGTCAGGCCACCTCCACCGATTGGAGCGAGACTTGGTAGCCAAGCTGGTTGAGTTGGCCGACAAGG